>JBBRGE010000078.1:0-8053 GCA_038241045.1 Hyphomicrobiales bacterium
ATCGTTCACCGGCTATGGCACGACGTTTCCTCCGACGGCGTCATTTGTTTCCCCCGTGCCGACCAATATCGATGCGCCGAGCTTCATCGGCAAGATTGACGGACGGCTCGATGTCAGCCGCGACACCCGCGTCAATTCAGAACTGCGCATGCGCGTGTTCACCGACAATCCGGGGTCGCCGAACATCCAGGTCGGACTGTCGAAATATCCGCTGGCGACAACGCTTGGCACGACGATTGGGGCCGAACATGATTTCAACCGCCTTCAGGTTTCGGTCAGTGGAGTTGCGGATCGCACAACGTACCAAAACTCGCAATTGACCGATGGTTCCTCGAGCAGCAACGACGACCGCAACTTCAATCAGATCGGCGGTCTGTCGCGCGTCAGTTACGACCTGCTGCCAGGCGTCAAGCCGTTCGGCGAAATCGAAGGCGACACGCGCACCCACGATGTCAAGTTGGACCGCTCCGGCTATCAACGCGACTCCAGTGGAGGTTATGCGAAAGCCGGTACGACATTCGAATTTTCGCGGCTGCTTACCGGCGAGGCCGCGATCGGCTATTCGGCTCGCAGCTATCAGGACCCGCGTCTGGATAATCTCAAAGGTCTGCTCACCAGCGCGTCGCTGGTGTGGACCGCGACGGGACTGACGACGGTGCGCTTCGACGCGACCTCGTCCATCGACGAGACGACGCTGCCCGGCGTCTCCGGCACGATCTCGCGCGACTATTCGCTTCAAGTGGATCATGCGTTTCGCCGCTGGCTGATCGGCACAGCCAAGGCTGGCTTTGGCACGTCGGACTATGACGGCACGCGTTTCGACAAGCGCTATTTCGTCGAAGGCGATCTGATCTACAAACTCTCGCGAACGTTTCACATCAAGGCGCAGGTGCGTCACGACTGGCTTGATAGTTCGCTCGCCGGGGCAAATTCGAACGCCACTCTGGTCATGCTCGGAGTTCGCGTTCAGCGCTGAGACGACATCGTGCGCGAAATCCGCCGCGATTAACCGAACGCTAACCATGTTTGTTCACAATCCCTAAAGCGGCTCGGACCGCCCGTGCCACACTTATTTGTAGAGGTTTTCATGAAAAAGCTGCTTCTTGCCTCCGTCGCCCTTACTGTCGCCGCTACGGCTGCGATGGCCGCTGACGCCCCGGTTCGCCACAAACGCTACGTCAAGGCGCCGATCTATAAAGCGCCCCCGATCTATATTCCTCCGGCCTATGACTGGTCGGGCATGTATATCGGCGGCCATGTCGGCTGGGGTCACCTTCGCGACTCAACCACCGCGGCTGCTGGCGGCCTCTTCGCACCGGGCGCCGTCAATACGTTGACCTCAGATCAGTTTATCGGAGGCATTCAGGCCGGGTATAACTTTATGGTCGCGCCGCGCATTCTTCTCGGCTTCGAAGGCGAGTTCACCTGGCTGACGCAGGGTTATACGTCCGGCTTTGCGACCAACGCGCCGCCGGCTGTTCTCACCTACACGTCGAATCCCGAATGGGTAGCGACTGCGGCCGGTCGTCTCGGCTACGCTCAAGACAACATGTTGATCTATGCCAAAGGCGGCGGCGCTTGGATCGATTCGCAATACGGCGCGTTCCAGACGCCTGCGGCGGGCATTGCGTTCTCGAACAGCAATGTGCGTACCGGATATGTCGTCGGCGGAGGCCTCGAATACGGCATCTCGCGGAACTGGTCGGCGAAGGTGGAATACGCCTATCTCGACTTCGGCACCGACAGCTACAATGTTGGTTTCGGCGGCGCTACGACCGCGACCGGATTCAAGACCGAAATGCAGCAGGTCAAGCTCGGCCTCAACTACCGCTTCAACGGTTTCGGCATCGGAAAGATGCCAACCTTTGGTGAGCCGCTTTCCACCAAATACTGAGCGTATTTTTCTGACATTGGCGAAAGTCAAAATACGAAAAGCTCCGGCCACAAGCCGGAGCTTTTTTGGTTTTACGCTCGCACTCAATCCGGCGCGAAGCAAATCTTGTAGCAATAACCGGTCTCGGCAAATGTTGGCTCCAGCGTCGCGCCCATCTGTTTGAGCATCGCGCTGATGAGCTTGGAGCCGAAATTATATCTGCTTGGTGCCGACACTTTCGGGCCATCGGTCTCGTGCCACAAGATCGTGACCATGCCATCGCCGATCATCCAGTCGATCGCGATTCTGCCTTTGGTGTCCGACAACGCGCCGTATTCCGTCGCATTGGTCGCCATCTCGTGAAACACGATGCGCAGGCTGCGCGCCTGAGCCGCACTCAGTTCGACATCCGGTCCGGTCAAAACAATGCGCCTGCCGCCATAGGGTTTCTGCACGTTCGTCACGAATAGCTCGCGCAGATCGGTTGCGACGCCATCGCCATCGTCGAGCAGATCGTGATTGTCGGCGACCATGCGGATGCGCTCGATCAGCGTATTCGCGGCATCTTTGTCGGTGATGGTTTGTTTGACCAGCGACGTCATGACGGCGAGCATGTTCTTGTTGCGATGTTCGAATTCGTTGACCAGCAATTCACGGCTGCGTTCCTGATCTTCCAGATCGAACACGATCTGTCGATGCGCGACAGCGAGCGCGACAACCAGCAGGCTCGACAGCGCGAACATCACGAAGTTCGCAAGATCGACCTGCGTGGGTTTTCCGAATGTAAACACCGGCGGAATGAATGCCCACCAGACTGCGACGACGGACAATGGGATCGACATGAGCCCCGCGACACGGCCGCCGAACAACGCGGCAACAAGCAGGGCCGGAAAGAACGTCGCAAAATACAACGTCGAGCCGATCACGCCGAGCAGCACGCGTCCGAGCGTTGCAATCGCGATGCAGATGGCCGCGAACGCGAACGCGCCGAACCAGCCGAGTTCAGCCCGCCGGTATGAAATACGCCGCCACCAGACCTTGACCATTCATCCTGCCTCGGAATTATTTTTTCATAAAAGGAAAATGGGTTCCAGCAGAAAACGTGTGTCCGCAAGCGCACTTAAAAGCGCAGTGAATGCTGCATCCTCGTGATTTAGAAATTTAATCAAATGCATGCGACGCCGGGGCAGGGGGATTCCGATTAACAATGTAATAGGAATATAATCATAAATACAACAACGTCAAGCCGCCCAGTAAAAAGCCGCCCAATCGGGCGGCTTTCTGTATCGTTCAAGATATTACGCTGGCGTTACGCAGCCGAGGCCTTCTTGTTGACGCCCTTGCGGGTCGCCACAGTTGTGAGCTTGTCGTTGGCGGCATGCTCTTCGTTGAGATTGGTCTGGAGCAGGCGAACGACTTCGTCATGGCCGAGCTGTTCGGCCCACGCGACCAGCGTGCCATAGCGCGAAATTTCGTAATGCTCGACCGCCTGCGAATTAGCCACGATGGCTGCATCAAGCACGGCCTTGTCATCGATTTCACCGGCCGTGTTGTCGGCTTCCTTGATGATGCCGTCGATCGCCGGACAATCAGTGCCCTTTGGCTTCTGGCCCAGTTTAGCAAACACCTTGTCGAGCCGTTCGATTTGATTTTTGGTGTCCTGATGATGCGACTTCAATCCGGCCTTGAGATCCGCATTGGTCGCTTTGTCGACCATCTTCGGTATCGCCTTGGTGAGTTGTTGCTCGGCGTAATAAATGTCCTGAAGCTGATGGATGAAAAGCTCGTCCATCGTCTTTATGTCTTTCGTAAATTCCCATCGGTTCACCTCCGTTTGTGTGAACCGAAATAAAACTTCTCGTGCGAAATTGTTCCTGTCCGCTATCGGACGAAGCTCTATTATTTTTTTATTGCCGTGTGCGGACTGGCCTGGTCGAGACCGGCTCTACGATGGCTGGCTGATCGAACACGCTCTTGCATCCGGGGCTCAGACTCACCTTCTTGGCGCGCATACACAGCGTGACCTGTTCGATGTTCGGAATTTTGTCGCCGCACAGACGAAATGCATCGCCGGTGCAAAGCTGTTGCTGTTCCTGAGTGTAGGCGTTCGCAGCCGACGCACATAAAAGGAGTCCAAGCACCATGATGGATTTCACGAAAACCTCCCCAGGCTGTTTCGAGCGCATTTTATCTCAAGAGAACAATGCCTCATGCTGAGCATGCGATCCAGTGGTTCGCCGTTGCGCGTCTCGGATAACTTCGCTTGGCGACGCTATTGCGCCGCGCTGTCGCGATCAGGCAACAGCAGAGGATTTTTCTTTCGCAGGTGCGAGGGAAATTGTGGCGAACGTCGCAGCTCGGCGAATTATGCCGCCAGCAACTCGCGGATAATTTCCGTGATTTGCCGTGAATCGTAAGGCTTCGGCAAGAACCGGCCGTCGGCGGGCAGGTCCCCTTTACTCAATTTAAAATGGCCGGATGTGGCTACGATCTTGATCGGGGGCCAGCGTCCGCGCACCGCCTGCGCGAGCTTGATGCCGTTCATCGACCCCGGCATGTCGATGTCGGTGAAGACCACGCGAATGTCGAGGCGGGTTTCGAGCAGCTTGATCGCTTCGTCCGCGTTGGCCGCTTCCAAAACGTGGAACCCGGCCTCCTCGATAATGTCCACGGCATTCATGCGGACAAGAACTTCGTCCTCAACCACAAGCACAACCGGTTTTGCGACTATCGACGCACTCATGAAGTCGCCTTTTCTAACTCAGGTCCCATCCACCAAGTTCGCGTCACCCCGATCGTTCCGAAGGAACTTGAGATTCAGCGATTTGGACCAATCCCGCATTAGTCGCAGCGAAGCGTGAAATTGGTTCAAGGCATCCTTGACGATGCCGAGTTCCATTCCCGCGATCTACTTCAGGCACATCAGATCTTCCGCTACGACGATGGGGCCGTCATAGGTTTTGCGGATGATCGCGAGATTCTCCTGCAGCGGGCCGAGGCTTCTGGCCATGTTGTGCGACAGCACGAGCTGCTTGACGTTGGCGGCTTTCGCCAATGCGGCGGTTTCGCTCGGTCGCGCATGCAGCGCGGCTGAGGTTTGGTCCGTCATTTCCGGCACCGCGTGATCCATCACCAGAATATCGGCATCTTTAATCATCGCGATGAATGCGGGATTGTCGCCGTTCTGATCGCCCGCGAATGCGAAGCGCTTGCCTTGGACTTCGACGAGATAACCCAGGGCCGGCACCGGGCCATGCGCCACCCCAATGGCGGTCAATTTCAAACGCTCGTTGGCGAACACCTGCGACGGACTTCTCGCAGCCGCGCCCGATTCCGAAATCTGCGCCACGACATTGCCGCCCTTGAGATAGCCGGAGAGATATCGGTAGGCGCCGGTTTTTTCGTTGAGCATCGTGTCCATAAATTCGGTCATGCCGGGGAATGCACCGCTGCCGCTCGGACCCACGATCGGCAGCGCGCGCGTGCGTTCGCTGAAAAATCCGCTCTTGAGCAATGGCAGCAGGTCGCCGACGTGATCGGCATGCAGATGCGTGATTGCGATGGCGTCGAGCGCCTCGAATTTCGCTTTGGCTTCGCCGAACCGCAGGAACACACCGCCGCCGGCATCGACCAGCAGCCGCGCCTCGCCGTCGATCCAGACCAGATATCCGGAACTGGCGCGTGTATCGTCCGCGATCGGGCCGCCGGAACCGAGGATCTGCACCGTGGTCGGCAGCGGGCAGGCCGCATGCGCCGCGACTGATGACATCGCGCTGAACGCGAGGATGAGCGTTGCACCGACGTGCGTGCGTGCTGTGAGGCGATGACGCGTGTGGTGAGGCGCGTGCGTTGCGATGACTGTCATGGAACCTCTATCGTTCGAGTGATGTCCTGAACGTTACGCGCTGGAGTGCGCGGCGTTACCGGCAAGGACCACAACATGCGCAGCGGATTTTTTTGTGGTGTCGCGCAGTCAATCGGGTTCCGCATCAGGGTTCCTTGCGGCGGATTCGCGGCTGTGCGCGCCCCGCGCTTCATGCGCGTGGAGGGGCGGGTCGCAATTCCCTCGCGAGCCACGAGGGCAAAATTTTCCCCGCAAAAATGAGGGGAATGGAGCGCCGTAAGGCGCAGATTGTGGTGTGTCGCTTCCGGCGCCGCGTGCGAGGCGGCGTTGGATCCGAAAGCGCGTCGCCTTGCGGCGCTCCACAGCGGTTTTTCTGTCTAAGGTCCGCTCTTCCGGGCGCGGGATATCGGCTCTCGCCGATTCATCCGGGCGGATTTCGCCGCCGTTCTCCCGCACCGCGTCCAGCCACTTAAGGCAGAGCCACATAGTTGGCACGGTCGGAAACCCTCAGCCTCCCGGACGCGCGGCTGCGAACCGTGCGCGCGAGCGCCGCACTTCATTCCACTTCGCGAACGCCTCCGGAAAGCGCCCCTCATGAATGAAGTGATAGGAATATAGTCCGAAGTTGAGTGTTTGTCAACCGCGTTATCGCCCCGTGAAAATCAACACCGCGCCGGACATCATCAGCAGACCGAGAACAAGTTTTCGGAACGCAGCCTCGTTAAGTCGGCCATAAAGTTTCATTCCGAGCCATGTGCCCGCCAACAGCGCGGGCAGGCCGAACAAAAACAGGCGAATGGAATCCGCCGACACATTGCCGTTAACGCCCAGCCATAGTGCTGCGATCGCAAAGGTCGCAACTGCGACGGGCTGAAACACTGTTCGCTGCTGATCTTTCGTTCCGCCGCGCAGGCTACACCAGATCGTCACCAAAATTCCCGCAAGGCCTGTCAGCCCTCCCAGAATTCCGTTGGTGAAACCAACGCCGGCGTCCGCGACCGCTCCACCTTTTGTTATGGGGCCGAGGTTCGGACGAAAAAATGCATAGAGGCAATAGATAATCAAAAAACAGCCGATGCCGATTTTGATGTTTGCCGGATTTGTCCACGCAAGAATGCCGACGCCAAGCGGCACCCCGACGACTGCGCCGATAACAAACGGCAGAAGTTTTTTAACGTCCAGCGCGTGACGCAATTTCCAGACCGCGTAACCTTGCACGATCAGCCCGAATGCGACGATCAGCGTTGCAACTTGCAGCGGCGGGAGGATGTAGAGCCACAGCGATGCGACGACCAAGCCGAACGCAAATCCCGAAAGACCGGCGACGAATGCGCCCAAAAAAGTTGCGGAAATAAAAAGAAGTAACGAAAGTCCATCCATGTTGCTCGCTCCAATAAAGAACGAGCAGCGCTTGAATGGATGATTCCATTTAGCGGGGAGGCTGCGATGTCCCCGATGGCGAGAGCATAAAGGGAATCAATGGCAAAGCAAACAGTGTCGCGACTTGAATCGGTTACCTAATTGGGACGTGCCGTGTTGGCGCACATACAATCCGCGCGCTATTTCGTCCACTTCCTCATCTCCGCGCGCAGCCCCTCCCTTAAATCATCCCGGTCCATCGCATACGCAATGTTGGCGGCCAAAAATCCCATCTTCGAGCCGCAGTCGTAGCTCTTGCCTTTGAATTTGAATCCGTAGAACGCCTGCGCCTTCGCAAGCGTCAGCATCGCGTCGGTGAGCTGGATTTCGCCGCCCGCACCCTTGGCCTGCGTTTCCAGCACGTTGAAAATGTCCGGCTGCAAAATGTAACGCCCGGTTATTGAAAGGTTCGAGGGCGCGGCTTCGCTCGATGGCTTCTCCACCATGCCGTCGAGTTCGAACATGTCGCCTTTGGATTTTCCAACGCCGACCACGCCATAATTATGGACCTGATCCATCGGCACTTCTTCCACCGCGATGATGTTGGCCTTGTCGGCACCTGCGGCATTCGCCGCATCGATCATCTGCTTCAAGCCGCTCGGTTTATGTTTCACCAGCACGTCCGGCAGCAGCACCGCGAACGGTTCATTGCCGATGATGTCGCGCGCGCACCACACCGCATGGCCCAAACCTAACGGCGCTTGTTGGCGCGTGAACGATGTGCTGCCTGCTTTGGGTTGATGGGCCGCCAGCAGCGTCATCTCTTTGGTCTTGCCGCGCTCTTTCAGCGTCGCGTCGAGTTCGTACTGCATGTCGAAGTGATCTTCGATCACGCCCTTGTTGCGCCCAGTGACGAACACGAGATGCTCGATGCCGGCTTCAATCGCCTCGTCCACCACATGCTGGATCAGCGGGCG
>JBBRGE010000079.1:0-8035 GCA_038241045.1 Hyphomicrobiales bacterium
TTCACGCCGTGTCGTTCTTTCCCAATGCGTCGACATATGTTTTGGCGGGGTTGGAGCCCGTTGGCACCATTCCGCCGCTCAACAGTCTGCCAAATCTGACCGTCTTCAGATCGCTGGAGAATCTTGCTTACTCCATGAAGACACTTCTCACTCTAAGTTTCTTCCGAACGAAGGATATGAAGAGCGAATTGCGCAACGGCCCGGTGTTTGGAACGGTGCCGATCATCTCTGTATTTCTCGCGCGATCCGGCAAGACCATTCACGACATCAGTTTCGTCAAGATCGACAATGACGGCGTCGAGTATCCAGCCAGCGACGCGAACGTGAAATCGAATGCACCAGCCGTGAAGGTTGTGTTTTCTGCCAGCAGGGATGGCCGCAAGCAGACCTTGTATTATTTCAGCACCGATCTGTCCGACAGCGGGCTGAAAGTGAGTGGTTTCCTTGCTTTCTGCAATAAGCTCGGGATGGGCGACAGCTTCATCAAGAGCGCGTCCTATTTGATGCACGGTGGAAACTTCAAAACCATCCGTAGTTTTCTGCTCGCAAAAAGCGCGCTGCTTCTGCAGGACGATTCAGGAATTCCTTTGGGCTTTTTTGACCGCAGAGCGTGGCAATTCCAGCCGCTCGGCCGATACCTCGGTCCGATAGAACTCTTCCCCGGCAGCTACCAACAGCAAATGGCGGACCTTTTCCGGAAGGAAAATCCGATCCCGCTCGATTTCGGCATCGGCTATCGCTGGCGGAACAACGAGTCGAATATGCTGCTGGCGACGCGCGCCAGCGACACCGCCGCGACGCCGGAGATCAGTCCAGCCCAAGCACCGCCGCCTCGCGTCAGCCGGGCCCGCGCCAGACCGCCGGAGCCCGAGCGGCCTCAGCTCCGTCGATTCTGGCCGTTCTAGCGACGGGCGTCTCGTCACGGGATGAGATGCCCCTAAATCTCGGCGGGCACATGCAACTTGGCCGTCCGGAACTGGTTAGCGTATTGTTAACCGGATATGCCCGATACTCACGAATTCGGGTGCTTTTCTGCTTCAACGCTTGATCTGATGGCTTTTGGCCTTTCCGCAGGCCCCTTCACCCCATTGCGACCATACTGATTGGTGAAATTTCGCGGCAATTCGGATGGGGACCACGTGCAAACTGGCCATCGCAATTCGCCCTCACAGCAATCTTTCCAAAGGCCGACGCTGCCGTCAGGCGCGGTTCAGCGCGCGCGCCGTTTCAATACTAATCAGTCGCTGCCGCGACAGCCAGAACGTTACCTTGTTCGCGAAGCTCGTTCGACCGACGAGGCGGTTGTCGAGCTGCGCCGTGCCCGCATCGCGCTCTACACCTGCACTGCGCTCATGGTCGCAACCACGTTCGGAAGCGTAGCCTTCCTGTACGGAAAATTGGGATTGCAGCAGCGCAGCGGGCAGCAAGAGGCGGCGCTGCCGAATGAGAGTGCCGCGCGTGTCAATCTTCCGTATATGTCCGTCCGCGGCAAGGACGGCGATGCGCCGTTAGAGTCGAGCGTCCCGACACGGCCGCGCGAAAACTCCGACACGCCCGCCGACATCATCGCGCGCGGTTTTGGTGCGCTTGCACCGAAATCGCGGCAGGCCAGCAGCGCAGTTCGCGGCGATCGGATCGCCAGCGTCTCGCCGCAGGACGATTCCGAACCTCGGGTTGCGTCTCGGCCGCAATTCGCTCCGCCACCGCGCAACTCCGCGAGCCGGGGCGCAAAGACAGTTCTGGCCGATTTCGAAACCGCGCCATTTCCCTACAACGGCAATATGCCGAATTCCGAAAAGCGTTTCCTCGACCGCGGCGAGGGTGCAAATCGGGGCCATACCAATTTCCGTGGACGGGTGTTGAAAGAATCGCAGGTCTTCAACGACCGCCGCGCATTGCTGCACATTCCGCAAGGTTTCGACGCCAACAAACCCGGCGTGATCGTTGTCTTCTTCCATGGGCACGGCGCCAATCTTGAGGACGACGTGCGCGACCGGCAACAAGTGCCAGCGCAAATTTCGGCGTCGGGCGTCAATGCCGTGATGGTCGCGCCTCAATTCGCCGTCAACGCAGCCGACTCAAGTTCAGGCAAGTTCTGGGAGAAAGACGGCTTCAAGCGCTTCATGGACGAGTCGGCCAAGCAATTTGCCAAACTGAATGGCGATCCGAAGTCGGCGCGCGCATTCTTCAAAATGCCGATTGTGATCGTCGCCTATAGCGGCGGCTTCGGCCCGACCTTGTCGGTGCTGGATCGCGGCGGGGTCAATCAACGCATCAGGGGAATCGTGCTGCTCGATGCGCTTTATGCGGGCACCGACAAATTCGCCGACTGGATTGCAGCCCACCGTTCGGCATTTTTTGTCAGCTCCTACACGCCGCATACGCGCGGGTTGAATGTCGAGCTGGAGCGTTCACTGGACGACAGATCGATCGCCCATGCGTCTGAACTCAAGCCAAACCGTCTGCCCGGCAGCGTCACATTCCTGCCCGCCGGCGATATTTCACATCGCAACTTCGTCACTCACGCCTGGGCCGACAACCCCATCAAGGATATCCTCGTCAGGCTTGACGAGATGGGACCAAACGCCGCCAAAGCGGTGAATACAAATTCCAAACTGTTCGTGGCGCGGCGCTGACGCCACGCGCGCAAGAGATTGGTCTGAATGCACCCCGTTTTCGTGTACGGCACATTGAAGCGCGGATTCCGAAATCACCGGTTTCTTGAAGGCGCAACGCACATCGGCGAGGCCCACACCGTTGCGGCATATCGCATGCTGGACGGCCTATTTCCGGTTTTGCGCGATACGGGTTCGGATCTCGCGCCGATCAGCGGCGAGGTGTACGACGTTGACGACGCCACCCTGAACAAGCTCGACGATCTGGAGAGTGTTGCGACCGGAATGTACGATCGCGTCGAGATCGATGTCGCCTTGTTGAGTGCGGCGAATAGTCGAAGCAGAGCTTTTATCTATATTGGCTGCGGCGGCTATTGGGATAAGAAAGACCATGTGTCGTACCGCGTCACCGACGCGCGAGGCCATTTGAACTGGCTCGCGCCCGACATGCGCTCAAAGTGAAAATATCTCAAAGTGAAAATATAATGGCCCACGCCACGCCCAATCTCGACAGCGTCGTTAAAGAAATCACCGAAGAGATGAAGCAGCGAACGGATCGCGGCGAAGTGGCGTCGTACATTCCGGAACTTGCGCGCGTTCATAACAGCGGCTTCGGCCTGTATGTCATCGATGAGGCCGGCAACGTCGGGGCAGGCGGCGACTATGACACGCCATTCTCGATTCAAAGCGTCTCGAAAGTATTCACCCTCACGCTGGCGCTGGGCATGATCGGCGATCGTCTGTGGCGTCGTGTCGGCCGCGAACCGTCAGGTAGCCCGTTTAATTCGATTGTGCAGCTTGAGCGCGAGCGCGGCGTCCCGCGCAATCCCTTCATCAATGCCGGCGCAATCGCGGTGACCGATGTGATTTTATCCGGTCATCAGCCGCGCGAGGCGCTCGGAGAAATTCTCAGGTTTCTGCAGTTCCTGGCCGACGATCCGTCGATCAAGATCGACGAGAATGTTGCGTCGTCCGAACAGCAAACCGGCTTTCGAAACGCCGCGCTTGCGAACTATATGAAATCGTTCGGCGTGCTGGAGAACCCGGTCAACCTTGTCCTAGGCGTTTATTTTCATCAATGCGCGATTGCGATGTCGTGCCGCCAGCTCGCAATGGCGGGGAGATTCCTCGCGCATCACGGACAAAATCCCTCAACCGGTTTGTCCGTGATTCCCGCAGAGCGCGCACGCCGCATCAACGCCGTCATGTTGACCTGCGGTCACTATGACGGGTCGGGCGAGTTTGCGTTCAGGGTGGGATTGCCCGGCAAAAGCGGCGTGGGCGGCGGCGTGCTGGCAATTGCGCCGGGCAAGGCATCGATCGCTGCATGGTCTCCGGGACTTGATGCAGCAGGTAACTCGCATCTCGGCCGAGTGGCGCTTGAGATGCTCACAAAGCGGCTCGGCTGGTCGATCTTCGGCGCGTGACGCCGAAGGTTACTGGCGCGGGAAGGTCAGCGGGACGACAGTTGCGTTCGATTGCACAGTTTTGACTTGCTGCGATTCCCGGATCGCTTCGTCGTGATACCAGCTTCCGTAAGTTGCTTCGCCGACGGCCGAGGCAAAATTCACAGCCGTTGTGTCTTTCGCGCGATGACCGCTCATGGCGGCACGGCCACCTTCCGGAAATTGATAGATCGTTGCAGATCCACCGTTGACGTTCGTATTCATCGTTGTGTCTCCTTGATCGTCTCTCCTCGTAACGCTGCGCTTAAACTCCGATGCTGCGCCTGACTCGTTACGAATTTCTCTCTGTTGTGACGCATCAACGCTGCGTCGACTCGTACAAGATCATATCGTGGCTGCTCATTGGCCGCGCAATCTGATTAAGAAAAAATCATCAAAACGCTAATGTTTGTGCAGATTTGAATTTGCTGCCGTGCGCGTCACGCTCTTTTTGCCTAACGCGCGGCCAGCGCGATAGTTGCCGCTTTGCGTGGCGCGCTTTTGACGATGCCCTTCAACGAGGCAGTTTCACGCGAAAATTGCCAGTGGCAAGTATCATATGGGCTCGGAAAACCGACCATAAGTCACGATTCCAGCAACTCCGCGTGCGCTGCGGCGGTTTGGCATATTTAATGCTTTAGAAAGCATTGGCCGTTGGTGGCCGGGTAGGCGTCGGGTGACCATCAGGGCTTTCGGTTACTCACCTGTCGCATCTTCAACTCAGAGAGATCGAAATGACAAAGTATAAGCTCGAGTACATTTGGCTCGACGGCTACACGCCGGTGCCGAACTTGCGCGGCAAGACGCAGATCAAGGAATTCGATAAATTTCCGACGCTGGATCAGCTTCCGCTCTGGGGCTTTGACGGCTCCTCAACAATGCAGGCCGAAGGTTCAAACTCGGATTGCGTGTTGAAGCCGGTTGCAATTTATCCAGACGCTGCGCGCGTCAACGGCGCACTCGTGATGTGCGAAGTCATGATGCCGGATGGCAAGACCGCGCATCCAACCAACAAGCGTGCAACGATCCTTGACGATGCCGGCGCGTGGTTCGGCTTCGAGCAGGAATACTTCTTCTACAAGGATGGCCGTCCGCTCGGCTTCCCGACTGCGGGCTACCCTGCGCCGCAGGGTCCGTACTACACGGGCGTCGGCTACAACAATGTCGGCTCGGTTGCGCGTGAGATCGTCGAAGAGCATCTCAATCTCTGTCTCGCTGCCGGAATCAACCATGAAGGCATCAACGCCGAAGTTGCGAAGGGGCAGTGGGAATTCCAGATTTTCGGCAAAGGCTCCAAGAAGGCCGCTGACGAAATGTGGATCGCTCGCTATTTGTTGCAGCGCCTGACTGAAAAGTACGAAATCGACATCGAGTATCACTGCAAGCCGCTCGGCGATACCGACTGGAACGGCTCCGGCATGCACGCCAACTTCTCGACGGATTATCTGCGAACGGTCGGCGGCAAGGAATATTTCGAGAAGCTGATGAAGGCTTTCGAGACCAACATCATGGATCACATCGCCGTCTACGGCCCGGACAATGACAAGCGTCTGACCGGCAAGCACGAGACCGCGCCGTGGAACAAGTTCAGCTACGGCATCGCGGATCGCGGCGCTTCCATCCGCGTGCCGCATTCCTTCGCGAACAGCGGCTACAAGGGCTATCTCGAAGATCGCCGTCCGAACTCGCAGGGTGACCCCTATGCCATCGCGTCGCAGATTTTGAAGACGATTGCGTCGGTGCCACTCGCCAAATCGGCAGCAGCCTAAATAGTGAAATTGCGGCATGGATTGAAACATCCGTGCCGCGATTTTCATTTGATCGCGCCAATGTCAGTCGCGCGTATTGCTTTCGGACACGCGCCATCCGTTCCAAGCCATTTGTTACCCCTTTTGGTTTGGATACGAATCGAGGGGAAGGTCTGGCTTCCCCTCGATTCAATTTTTAAAAAAATTAAATACTGAATCGCGGGTCGCGACCGCTATCAGGCGCCGCCCATTCGCACGGGGCGTCGGCGCTCATGAAACCACTCTCGGTATTTGCTCATCTTGACGCGCTGCGCATCCGGGGCGCGGCGTTTACACGTTGAGGATTCGTCGCTCTTCTCCGCGGCACCCCAGCGCAACTCAACGCAGTCGTTGACGTTGTAGGCCATCTCAAGAAGCGTCGCGCGGGCGAGAACGTCTTTCACACTGAGGGTCCAGGCCGAGCCATCGCTGCGCGTGTAGGAAAACTTACGCGCGGCGAGTTCGGAATCCAGCATGCTCTGCAATTCGGCTTTCACGTCCACAGCGCTTTTGTCTTTCGGCATAGCGTAGCGCTCGGGCTTGCGTGCTACGCGATCCGGAAATCCGCGAACGACATCGATTGCGATCAAGATGCGCAAGTCGCGCGACGGCGTTGCGAAATCCTCCCACGCGCCGGTGGTCTCGAAGATCGCCGAACCCTCCGGCATGGATGCTTCGCCCTTGCCGCTGTTCTGAAACTTCCGGCCGTTTTCGACTGAGGTCACGCGCGCCTTCACCTGCTCGTCGAGGGCGATGATCGTTTCCTTCATGGCGCGGAATGGATCGAGCGGCGCCGGAGAACTCACGTCGTCCATGCGATCGTAAAAATCCTCCACGCTCATTTTCGATTGATCGAACGAGAAATCGCCGTACTGCGGATCCTTCGCGATTTCTGCGTTGGTCAGCCGGCGCAGGCTGTCGCCCTTGTCGCGCACGATCGGCCGGAAGTGTTTGAATCCCGCACCGCCATGCGCGCCATCCTGTGCAAATAGAAAGCTGCCGCGCCAGAAGCGTTTGATTGCGACCGTTCCATCAGGCTGCGCGTCTGCTGCCAGAAAGACGCCAGCCGAATCGCCCGACTGCGCCACGCGCCGCGTCAGCATCAGAACATGTCCGAAGGGATCGGCGTAAATTGTGCCGGGCCGCAGCGTCTCCTGCGCCAGCGCCACCGGATAGTAATCTGACTTGTCGTCATTCGCTGCCGTGCGGCCCGAGCCCGAGTGAACCGAATCTCCAATAACAGGGATGTATTGTGCGAAGGCGGGGAAAAGCCCGGTGCGTTTCGGCGCGACCGGGTCGCGATTCGGAACCGGCTTTGCCGCAGGTCTCGCCGACGCAAATGGATTGAGCGAGATCGACGCAGACGCATCGCCTGCATCGACCTTCTCGGGTGGAAGCGGACGAGGCGGCTCCGGATTCTGGATGTTGAACCATTGCGGACAGGTCGGCGCGCCCTTGGCGGTGCCGCGCGTACACTTCGAATAGCCAAACGGCAGACCCATCTTGAACGCAAAATAGGCGCGCAGGAAGTACGGCATGTCCGCGCAGTCGGGCTTGAAGACCTGTTTCATTTCGTCTTCGCCAAGACCGAGATAATTGAACAACAAGTTGCGGGATCTATCACGCAACACTTCATGCAACGCATTCCATGACGGCGGTGCATCGAGCGGTGCATCGAACAGCTTCTCGATCCATGCCGAATACAGATTTTCGGTTTCGCGGGTCCATGTGGCGCGCAGGGGCCACACCGTCCCGGCAGCCGAGTTGGGCCTCGGCGGTTCGCTGTCGCGGACCGCAATCTCGCGCGTGATCGCATTGCAGCCGGCGGGGGCACGGTCCTGCGAAAGCTTCGCGCGCCATGTCCCGGAAGCGGGCGATGCAACTTCGGCGATCCAGAAATAGGGCGGGCCGCCACGGCGTTCGCGCGAAGTCGCCGCAACGCTGCCGTCCGGCGCGATCAATGACAGCTCGCCTTCGAGCGGCTTCTCGGCTGCGAAAACCACGCGCAGCGGCGCGCCCTTCCACGGCACGATCGGCGAGGGGAGAACCGCAAGCTCTGCCGCGTCCTCGCAGGCAGCGGCTGGTTGCTGGGCGTTTGCAATCCCGCCGTCGAACTGGATGGCGAGCGTGGCGGCGATCAGCAACGATGTTGACAAGGTGGCAGTATATTGGCGCATCGGCATCAATC
>JBBRGE010000080.1:0-7995 GCA_038241045.1 Hyphomicrobiales bacterium
AGAGGTCGTAAACCTACCTTCTATCGACGCACGTTACGCAACCTCGCATACGAGTAGGGAACGCTGACATGCTCAATGGAAGAATGTCAATTATTGACCATGCGCATCGAAGATAAAATCGGCGGGTGTAAACTAGGTACACAGCGGCGCGTCGCGGCGGTGCAATGTTCGGGTGGGTGGCACTTATCGACGATGGGCTTCATATATCGACCGGTGCGGGCAGCCGCGAACTCTTGTTCACTTGGAGTTGTTTGGAGCGCATGACGTTTGGGATGGCGTTAACGTGGGTGAATGGGCAAGCTCATCCCATGACACAACAACCCGACGCTCTGCCTCGCTTCTGGAATCGGCGATCGCGCGTGACCCCAGTCACCGCCTTACTTATTCTACTGGTGCTGCCATTCGGCCTTTCGTTGAAGGCATGGGCCGCTCCAATTCAAAACGCCGATGGCTTTTGGAGCGAATGGAGCGATGCAACGTTCGCCCGCGCGGCTCGCGAGAATAAATTCTTGATAGTTTCTCTCCAGTCTTGGTGGTGCAAATGGTGCCATGTCATGAACGAGGAGACTTGGTCGAAACCGGAGGTTCGCAGCGTCCTTAAGGATAAGTTTATCCCTGTTTATGTTGATCAGGATAGTCGACCGGATATCTCACAGCGGTACGAGCGCTGGGGTTGGCCAGCCACGATAATCTTTGGGCCGGACGGCAAGGAAATCGCCAAGCTTCGCGGTTTTTACTCTCCGCAATTCTTCCTTCCTATTCTGATCGGCACTATCAAAGATCCGACGCCGGTTGATTATGGCGACGCCAGCCCCGAACGAGAGCGCTCCCTTGCGACAGGACTGTCGGAATCGCAGCGCGCTTCGATTTTGACCTTTATTAACGAAGCGTGGAACGAAAAAGATGGCGGCTGGAGTCGCTCGAAATTTGTCGATGGCCCGATGTTGACTTGGGCGCTTCAGCAAGCGCGACAGGGCGACAAAGAGAACGAAGTTCGGATTCGCAAAGTCTTGACGCGGATGGCTGAAACGATGGTCGACAAGGAAACCGGCGGTGTTAGCCAAGTCAACTTGAAGGCCGACTGGTCCGAACCCGCGCGCGAATTTCCAATGTTCACGCAAGAAGCCGCCCTCTCCGCTTATTCTCGCGCAGCAGTGATGTTCAAAGATCCAGCCTATCGGCTCGCTGCCGATCGCATCTTCGGCTTCCTGAAAAATACGATGGTCGGGCCGGACGGCGGTTTCTACGCTTCAATGGGTTTGAGCGAGGGAGCGCCCGGCGTCGATAAGCGGCAATATACACGCGAAACCGCGCAAGCCATTTCCGCGCTGACATCCTATTATGACGCAACGGGAGTGGCCGAGGCCCGCGATCTTGCAGTTGCCGGTGCCAACTGGGCAATTAACAATCGTTCGATATCTGGCGGCGGATTTCGGCACGCTGTGGATGACGCCGCCAGAGGACCATACCTTGCTGACAATGTGGAAATGGCAAAAGCGCTATTAGCACTTCATCGTTCAACCGGCGAGCGAATGTGGCTCGCGCGCGCAACGGCCACGGCAGATTTTATTGGCAATACATTCATCGATCAACTGACTGGCGGATTTATTGCCTCTGCATCACCGGATGCAAAACAAATCGTCAAGCCAATCAAACAGCGCGAAGACAATGTCACTGCAGTGCGAATGTTCAATCTGCTTTCCGCCTACACTGGTGAGCAAAGATACCGCGAGATCGCCGAGGCAGGCATGGGCTATTTAACGTCTCCTGCTATTTTGGATACTTACGGCTTCTTGCCGGATGTATTGCTGGCCGAGGATGAACTTCGCAACGAACCGGTGCATGTGACCATCGTTGGCGCAAAAGACGATCCGCGCTCCGCCGCACTCTATAAAGCCGCGCTGGCTTACCCACTGGTCAACAAGCGCGCGGAGTGGTGGGATAAACGCGAAGGCAATCTTACGAGCAACGATGTCGACTACCCGGATTATCCTGCCGGTCCAGCAGCCTTCGCATGCACGTCTTCGTTCTGCTCATATCCAGTAACAGAGCCTCAAGAAATTTCTGCGCAACTCGATGGCCTCAAACGCCAACGCAAACTTTAGCTTTACAGCACCTCGTCATACTATTTTATTGCGCGAAGAATTCGTCTCTCGTGGCAGAACTCGATAAGCGCCATTCACGCGAATCTGCCTACATTACATAGCCGCGCTTTATGCAGACTGATAACCTCATCTACCTTCCTCTTTGATTAGCGGGAATTTTGGTTGCAGTGGCCCGCTTTTTCAGCGTCTGGAGGTCGCGGTGGCTGCGCTGAAACGCCGTTGAACATAACCATGCTCAACGGCGTTGGTTGGTTTAATAGCGGCCGGAGCGGGCGCGCCGCCCTGATGAATCGCCGTATCCGAGCCATGGATTTGTAACGCAACTGCCATTGAGGCCCCGCGCCGTCGCCTGACATTGCGCCAAGGTGAAGTAATCGCAGCGCTTCCCGCTTCCCGAACTGCCGAAATTCTCGAGGCAATAGGGCGCATCAGCGTCGGCCCTCGCCGGCGCAATCGACGTCAGCGACATTGCCAAAGCAACGACTGCCGTGGCTGTCAAAATCCTCGCAATCATGGGTATCAAGACCAATTGCATCGACCAACTCCTTGTTTGCCGGATATGCCGGTTTTATGACCTGAACGAGTTACGCCGCCCGGCACGCGATATTACTGCGGCCACGCAAATGTGAACGACACCTATGTGTACCGAAAACCTAAACTTGGAAGAAGTGGTGGTGAGGCCAGCCCAGCACTTGCGCGCGATTCAACGATTCCCGTCCATTAAATTTGGCAAGAGAGCGGAGCATCTTTGTCCCGCGATCAGCGCGTTCTGATGTCATTATATTAGCGTGCGCAGGCTCGCAGGATTATACGCAAATGCGCCTCGCCAAAACCGGCGTGTTCATTTTGGTCCCACAGCCACGCCCATCAGGTAATCCGGCAGCCACGTTGCGATGCCGGGGAAAATAGACAGAATGACGATGGCGAGAACCATCATCATGACATATGGGACCGCTCCCCACAGCACTTTGCTGGTGGGAACGTCGGGCGCTATGGCGTTGACCACGAACAAATTCAACCCAACGGGCGGCGTGATCAGCCCGATTTCCATATTGATTGTGACGATGACCCCGAACCAAACCGGATCGAAGCCCGCTGCCGTAATAATGGGAAGCAGGATCGGCGCGGTCATCAGAATGATGCCGGCGGGTGGGATGAAACAGCCGCAGACCAAAAGGAAGAGATTGATCATCCCCATCAACACCCAGCGATTGACGTCCATGGCTGCGATGGTCTCCGCCAAGGTCTGGGTGATATAAAGCGACGTCAGCATGTAGCCGAACAGCACCGCGGTCGCGATGATCATCAGGATCATGATCGACTCGCGCGTGGTCGAACGCAAAATGGCCCACCACTCGGCCGGATTCCACATACGGTAAATGACGATTGCCATCACAACGCACAGCGCAGCACCGACGCCCGCCGCTTCCGACGGCGTCGCAACGCCACCGTACAAGACGTACATGACGCCGACGACGATCAGCAGAAACGGCGCAACCTTCGGGATCGATTGAAATTTCTCTTTCCAACTGTAGCGGAATTCTGGCGGGTAGGCCTTGAAACCCTTGAACCAGATGTAGAAAATGGTCCACGCCATGAACAGGCCGGTAAGCAGCAGGCCGGGGAGCACGCCGGCCAGAAACAGCCGGCCGATCGAGGTTTCCGTGGCGATGCCGTACAGGATGAAGGTGATCGACGGCGGGATCAGGATTCCCAGCGTGCCGCCGGCGCAGATCGAGCCGGTTGCAACTTCGTCCGGATAGCCGCGCTTGCGCATCTCTGGGATGCCCATCTTGCCGATGGCGGCGCAGGTCGCTGGTGATGAGCCGGTCAACGCGGCAAAGATTGCGCAGGCACCGATGTTGGAGACCACCAGTCCGCCGGGGACGCGGTAAAGCCAGCGGTCGAGAGCGATATAAAGGTCACGTCCGGCTGGCGACGAACCGATTGCTGCGCCCATCATGATGAACATCGGAATCGACACCAGCGTGAAGTCGTGCAGGCCGGAGTAAAGCGTCTCGGCTGCGACATGCAGCGAACCCACGCCTTGGAAAACGACAAGAAAACCTAAACCGACGGCGCCTAGCGCGAAAGCAACCGGGGCGCCGGTCAGAAACACCATGACCGTCACGACCAGAACGAGAATTCCTTGCACGCCGGGACTCATGTGCCGGTCTCCTTGATCGACACAGTCGGATTTTGGGCGTCCATACCGAAAGGCGGCTCGCGCCCGGTTATGAGATCGATGAAATCAACCAAATATTGCAATGACAGGAGGCCGAGGCCGATCGGCATCGCCATGTAGGGGATCCAAAGCCGCGCCCGCCACATCGAATCCGACTTCCAGTTGTTCGCATATGACTCCAGCCAGAAGCCAAAGGTCAGCCAGGTCATGGTCAACACGAAGCCGAGTGAAATAACCATGGCGAGCACCGCCAGCCAAAACCGAACGCGCGGACCGGAATAGATTGGCACCACATCGACGTTAACATGACCTTTGGTCAACAGAACGTAAGGGCTTCCCAGAAAAGCCGCTGCGACGAGACTGTAGGTGACGAAATCGGTTTGCCAGATCGTATTATCGTTCAACACGTAGCGCAGGAAGACCATCTGACAGACGATGACCACCGAGACCGCTATGAGGGCAGCCGCGAACATGCCAAATGCCAACGAAAGCCAGCGCACTAGGCGAGCCAGCTGATCCATGATTGCCTCTACCGATTGCCGCGCATGAAAACCCGGCCGGCGACGACGCCGGCCGGAGAGATTCGATTACTTAACAGCCAGTGCTTCGTCGATCAGCTTTTTGCCATCTGGCACCTCGCTGGCGAAGGTCTTGTAAGAACTCTCCTGCGCGATCTTAATCCAAGCGTCGTACTCGGCTGGCGTCAGCGTGACGACCTCGACATTGTTCTTCTTGAACACATCGACCATCTTGTCGTCGAGCAGCCGCGTCTCCTTGTTGAAGTATTCCTCGGACTTCTTGCCGGCCTTCACCAGCGCGGCCTGCTGATCCTTATTGAGTTTTTCGAAACTCTTCTTCGACATCAGGACGGGCTCGTACATGAACCAGAGCGCGTTGTCGCCCGGCGCGGTAATGCACTTGACCTGCTCATAAAGCCGGAACGAGACGAAACTACCGGCCGAGGTATCGGTGCCTTCGGCAACGCCGGTTTGAAGGGCGTTGTAGACTTCGTTGGACGGGATCGACACGATCGAAGCGCCAGCCTGCTGCCACATCGCGGCAAATGTCGGACCGGCCGAGCGCACCTTTTGACCCTTGATGTCTTCCGGCTTGCGGATGCAGCCCTTTTTCGAGGCGATCGCCCCGGCAAGCCAAGCGTCCGCGACAACGATGACTCCGGCCTTTTCGATCTTGGCCTTAATCTCTTTCATGAACGGCGAAGTATTGAGGCGTTCGGCCCGGTCGTGATTGCGCACCAAGCCGGGCATTAGCGTGGCGCTGAAGGCACCGACCTTGCCTGATGCGTAATCCAGGGGGAACGCCGCAAAGTCGAGCTGACCGTTGACCAATGCATTCCATTGATCGTTCGGCTTGAACAGCGAGGCGCCGGGATAGATCTGAATGTCGACGCCCGCGCCTTTCATTTCCTTGGCGATGATCTGAACCATCTCGTCGCGCGGATCGCCTTTGCCGCCCGGAAACTGGTGCGACGCCTTCATGGTAACTTGGGCTTGCGCCGATGCCGAGAGCACGATGGCGGCGGCAGCGCCGACCAAAATTCTGGGTAGTATCTTCATGGCTTCCTCCAGGAAATCCGTTTTTGGGAGCAACGCTCTGAAATTGGATCCGAATATCCGGCGCTTGACATCAGCAAAGCGGAATTAGTGTTTCAAGTCAATCGTTTGTATACAGTATACGTTAAGCGGCATACAGACTTGCGCCTTAACTTTATGTGTCAATCCAACAATTCCATCGCGCTATATGCACCGCCAGCCGAAACTCCTTCCTGATTGAGCGAGCGATTACACTTCACACACGCTTAGCGCCATTTCGGCGTCATCAGTGCGCGTCAATAATCGATTGAAAGCATCGTTACGCGAGCACGAAGCGATTACAGCCGCAAACATCAACGGCGATCACGTATCTGCCTCTAAGCAATACGTGCGCGGGTTGCTGTCCAAACCTATCGGGTGACTTGCGCCAAGGCCGAGAAGCCGCAAATATCCAAGCCAATTCACGATCTATCCGGGAACTCCATATAAATGCAATTTGATGACGTCGTCCTCGGTCGCCGAAGCATCCGCGGTTACAAAACCGATCCAGTACCCAAGGCGCTGATTAAAGAAATCATCGGATTGGCGATGCGTGCTCCGTCGTCGATGAACACCCAGCCGTGGAATTTCTATATTATCACGGGCGAACCACTGGATCGGATTCGTGCCGGCAATACTGAGCGGATGGTGACTGGCGTACCGCAGTCGCGCGAGTTCCGCACTGGTCAGGGATTTTCAGGCCAACACCGCGACAGACAAGTCGGCGTCGCCAAGCAGTTGTTTTCCGCAATGGGGATCGCGCGCGACGACAAGGGTAAGCGCCAGGATTGGGTACTGCGAGGCTTTCGTCAATTTGACGCTCCCGTATGTGTAATCGTCACCTATGACCGCGTGCTCGACGGCAACGACGATACGCCCTTCGATTGCGGCGCCGTCGCAACCGCTCTGGTCAATGCAGCCTGGTCTCGCGGGCTGGGTGCGGTGATTAACAGTCAGGGCATCATGCAATCACCGGTGGTGCGTGAACACGCCGGAATAGCTGACGACCAGATCATCATGAAGAGTATTGCGCTGGGCTGGCCGGATGAAAGCTTCCCGGCAAATGCGGTCGTGTCCGAACGAAAGTCCATCGACGAAGCGACCGTGTTTGTCGGCTTCGATAACTAGCGAAGTAACTTGGACACTCACATCGGAAGCAGAATATCCAGGATATGAAAATGCCTTTGCCGTCAGTCACTGCATCGTCCGTAAGGCGCGCACTTCTTCTGCGCGAAGAAATTGCGCTCCTCGATTTGCGCCACGAGGCCGACTTCGCAAACGGCCATCCCCTATTCGCGGCCAACATGTCGGCGGGACGGATATCTCTCGAAGCGCAGACGAGATTGCCCTGCAAGCATGCACCAATCGTTATCTACGATAATGGCGAACATCTTGTACCTGCAGCAGCGCACGAACTTCAGTCCATGGGGTACATCAACGTTAGCCAGTTGGAGGGTGGCCTTCGAGGCTGGCAAGCCGCAGGCTATGAACTATTTCAGGACGTTAATTCTTACGCAAAGGCGTTCGGCGAGTTAGTTGAATCTCGTCGACATACACCTTCTCTGCCTGCTGAAGACGTTGCTGCCTTAATAAAGAGCGGGTCTAATATTCAAATATTGGACGTTCGGCGCTTCGATGAATATTCGACGATGAACATCCCGGGCTCGATCAGTGTCCCAGGCGCCGAGCTTGTTCTTCGAGCGGGCGTGGCGGCACCCGACCCCAACACGACAATTATCGTAAATTGCGCAGGGCGCACGCGCTCGATCATAGGCACTCAATCGCTTATCAATGCGGGCATCACTAATAAAGTGTTCGCGCTGAGAAACGGAACAATCGGGTGGACGCTTGCAAATCAAGATCTTGATCACGGAGCGGACCGAAAGGGTGAGATCGGTTTATTCGACAGCGCACAGCAAAATGCGCGGGATGTCGCATATCGTGCTGGCGTCAGGCACATAGGCTCAGACGAATTGAAAGCAATCGAGTCAGAGACACATCGCACACTCTATCGATACGACGTCCGATCTGCGGAAGAATACGCTGCCGGCCACCTTCCGAAGTTTCGGTACTATCCGGGAGGTCAACTCGTCCAAGAAATCGACATGGCTGC
>JBBRGE010000081.1:0-7967 GCA_038241045.1 Hyphomicrobiales bacterium
GATGCGAAGGCCGACGCACTCGCCGTGCTCGCTGCCGCAGGTGCGCCGATGCAGGGATTGCAGATCGTTGCGGGTGGCGCAAACTGGCTGCATCCCGGACGCTCAGGTACGATTCAAATCGGCCCACAAAACATTCTCGGATACTTCGGCGAGTTGCATCCGCGCGTGCTGGAAACGTTGAGGGCCGATGGGCCTTTGGTTGGTTTTGAAGTGATCCTCGAAAAGATACCAGACGCGAAGGCCAAACCGACCCGCGCCAAGCCACTGCTCGAAATCTCCGCGTTCCAGCCGGTGTCGCGCGATTTCGCGTTCATCGTGGATCGCAAGATCGCCGCCGGTGATATCGTCCGCGCCGCGCAGAGCGTCGATAAGAAACTGATTACAAACGTCACCGTGTTCGACGTCTATGAAGGCAAGGGCATCGACGAGGATAAAAAATCCATAGCGATTGCGGTGACGCTACAGCCGCGCGAAAAGACCCTGACCGATCAGGAGATCGACTCGGTCGCCGCCAAGATCGTCGCCGACGTCATCAAGAAGACCGGCGGCACACTTCGCGGGTAGTTGATCGCGCACCGAGCTTGTCTTTGGTGACAAGTCTTGCAATCGCGCCGGATAATTCTAGCCTCAGCGAAAACGCGCGGAGGAATTCATGATCGGTCGCCGGGATATCCTCAAAGGCACGGCAGCGGTGGCTGCGTTGACGAAGGTGTCGTTTGCGCTGGCGCAGGACAGGCCGAAGCCGCGCACGCGTATTGTTTTGCTCGGCACCAAGGGCGGCCCGCGCGTGTCGCTCGGCGCGTCGAACCCGGCCAATTTGGTGCAGGTCAACGGCACGCCTTACGTGATCGACTGCGGCATGGGGGTTTCGCACCAGCTTGTCGCCGCCGGCGTGCCGATCCCGTCGGTGAAGAATATCTTCATCACGCACTTTCATTCCGACCACAGTCTCGAATACGGCAATCTCGTCTACAACGCGTGGGCGGCTGGCCTCTCGACGCCAATCCATGCGTATGGGCCGAAGGGACTCATCCGTTACAGCTTCACATATTGGGAGCTGAACAAATTCGATATCGAGACGCGCATCGCCGACGAAGGCCGCCCGGATATCCGCAAACTTCTGATCGCCAAGGAGGTCGAGGGTGACGGCCTTGTGATGCAGGATGACAATGTGAAGGTGACGGCGTTCCGCACGCCGCATCCGCCCATCGCGGATAACTTCGCCTATAAATTTGAAACACCCGACGGCACTGTCGTGTTCTCAAGCGACACCGCGTTCAATCCAAAGCTCGCGGAATTCGCCAAGGGTGCCGACGTGCTGGTGCATGAGGTGCTTTACGAACCCGCCGTGGATCGTCTCGTCATCAAAACGAAGAACGGCGCGACGCTGAAAGATCATCTGATGGACAGTCACACCACGACGGAGGATGTCGGTCGCATCGCCGCGATGGCGGGCGTGAAGCTTCTGGTGCTGAGTCATTTCGTGCCGGGCGACGATCCGCTGGTGACCGACGACAACTGGACCGAAGGCGTGAAAAAACATTTTAGCGGCAAGGTTATTGTGGCGAAGGACCTGATGGAACTGACGCTGCCGGTGTGATGGCTCAATTATTTCTTGGCCACGTCAGCCCGCGCTGATCCGGCGGCGCATCTGAAATTCTCTCTCGCCTGACACGTCCGCGCGGTGCTTTCGCGGGCTGCTCCGCCGGCAAGGCCTTCAGCACGCCGATTTTGCGCAACGCCGCATCCGCCGCACGCTCGCCGGATTCCCACGCGCCACCGACAGTGCCGGCCAGCGTTTCGTGCGCGGCGTCGCAGGCGAAAAACAAACTTCCCAATGGCTCCATCAGAACTTTATGCGCGCCCTGGCCGCCGACGGACGCAGCCGCCATCGCGCCCAGGACATAAGGCTCATCGTTCCAGCGTGTCGCGCGCGTGCGCTTGACGCTGCCTGCGATGTCGGCGCCGAATAACTTCGTCAGCCATTCGACGGCGAACGCCGTCATCTGCGCCTCGCCGCGCGCTGATAATTCCGCGCCGAACGATCCGCCGACATCGACCTGGCACAGCGACGAGCCGCCCATATTCGCCAGCAGCAATCCGGTGCGTTTGTCGACACTCTGCTCGATCACCACGTCGTCCTTCGCAAGCCCGAGCGGATTGCCGGGCAACTCCAGCGCGATGTGATCGTAACTGCCGAGGCTCAGTTTATTCATCGCGTCCTGCTGGCGCTTCGGCAATTCCGGCGCGAATTTCATTTTTCCCGACATGCAGACATTGGTCGATGCCGTGACGATGACAGCTTTGGCGGTGACCGTCCCCGATCGCGTCTCAAGTTGCGCGTCCTTCCCGCTCCACGCGATCCGCGTCACCGGCGTCGATAGCGCAACCGTCAGCGCCGCGCCGAGTTTCGCGATCAGCGTTCCCAATCCCTGACGGCAGATCGAAACGCCGTCGTGCTGCGCCAGCATGACCAAATCGAGCGCGGACAAATCCTTCAAATCCTTGCCGCTGGTGTAGGGGCCGAGCAGAAATTCCGTCGTGCCCGCCCATTCGCGCAGGTCCTTCGGCAGCGTCGCGGCCGCCGGCATGTCCGGCTTGCCGCGAACCGCGTCGCCGATGGCGCGGTTGACGCGCACCAGAAGCGCCAGAAAATCCTCGGTCTCGCCGGCGCGCGCATTGCGACGGCCGATGCGAATGCGCTGGCCGCGCGTCGCGGGGTACAAATCCAGCTCGACGCCCCGCGCGAGTTTGGCAATCGGGCTGGCGTCGGAATTGTAAAGCCGCGACGCGCCGCGATCGAACGGAGCATCGAACGACGTGGTGTCCGTGACGCAGCGGCCGCCAAGCCGGTCCGACGCTTCCAGCACCAGAACGCTCCGGCCAAGGCCCGCGACCCGCCGTGCGGCGGCGATGCCGGCCGCGCCTGCGCCGATCACGACGATCTCGGCCTCGCGCGGCAGCGGGGCTGCGATCGCACAGTTCGGCGAAACCGCCGCCAATGCAGCCGATCCCGCTACGAAATCGCGGCGTGTCATTCTCATGTCATGGTTTTCCGTTTCTCAACAAACCGGCGCTGCAAGGGGAATTTGCAGTATCGGTACACCCTCGGCAACCAGCATGGTGAATCTTTGATGAGCAAGACGCTTGACGCATGAACTAAATTGAAATTGGTATCGACCACAATGGGCCAAGAAGAAGCGGACAGAAAGCGCCGCCTTTTGGGGACACGATCATGGGCTTGATGCTCGATACCATTGGCAAGGTCATTTCCGGCTACCTCCAGAAAGAGGTCACCGGATACGAACCCTTTACGCCGAGCGATGCGGAGCGGCTGCGCGAACTGATTGAGCCGGGCGACGTGCTGCTGGTCGAAGGCAATAACCGGATTTCCGGCATCATCAAATATCTCACCCAATCGACATGGTCGCATGCGGCATTATATGTCGGGCCGATCGACGGCGCGTCCGAGCCCAACGGCGAGCCGCATGTGCTGATCGAGGCCAATGTCGGCGAAGGCGTCGAGACCGCGCCGCTGTCGCGATATTTCCCGTATCATACCCGCATCTGCCGTCCGGTCGGACTGTCGTTCGAGGACCGCGAAACTGTGTGCCGCTATGCCATCAACCGCGTCGGCTTCGGCTACGACACCAAGAACATTCTCGACCTGATGCGCTATCTCATTCCGCTGCCGGTGCCGCAGCGCTTTCGCCGCCGCATGCTGTCGCTCGGCTCTGGCGATCCGACCAAGATCATCTGCTCGGCGCTGATCGCGCAGGCCTTTGGCGCGGTGCGCTATCCCATTTTGCCCAAGATCACCGAGGCCAAAAGTCGGCGCGTGCGCAAGGAAATCCTGCACATCCGCGATTCCTCGCTCTACATGCCGCGCGATTTCGACATCTCGCCCTATTTCGACATCATCAAGCCGACCATCGCGCTCGGTTTCGATTACACCGCGTTGCATTGGGCCGATACGACCAGACCGTCCCCGGAGGTGACGGGCGACGACGATCCCTTTCCAGAGGATATCTTCGAAGCGCCGGGGATCGTTCCTGAAGCGGCTGACGCGCAAGCGCCGCTGGCTGGGGATGACGATCAAGAAGTGAGTTCCCGCGACCTTGAACGCGTAGCGTAGCTTCGGCCCAACGCAATATTTTTCTGGTCGTCCCCACCACTTGCCGAAATCACAGCGACTATCTACTTCTCCGTAAGCTCCACGGAGACCACACCATGCTGAACGCCGCCCTC
This sequence comes from Hyphomicrobiales bacterium, assembly GCA_038241045.1. Taxonomy (GTDB): domain Bacteria; phylum Pseudomonadota; class Alphaproteobacteria; order Rhizobiales; family Xanthobacteraceae; genus Afipia. Next base: position 4,249 of record JBBRGE010000081.1, read on the forward strand.
AAGGCGCTGTCCCAAATTCTGTCGCCGCCGATGCGCTCCATCCTGTGGAAATCGGTGAGCCTGGCGCTGGTGCTGATCGTCGCATTGTCGATCGCGTTGCAACGGCTGTTGAGCTGGCTCTCCACCATGGGCGAATTGTGGGCCGAGGGCTTGGTCGGCGCGGACTATTCGACGGCGCTGAATGTCTTTGCGTGGATCGTTTCCATCGCGGCGGGATTGGGCGTCGTCCTCGGCGCGATTTTCCTGATGCCGGCCATTACGTCTTTGGTCGCAAGTTTCTTCGTCGATGATGTCGCCGATGTGGTCGAGCGCGAACATTATCCCGCCGAGAAGCCGGGGACCGCACTCCCTGTCGTGCGCGCGACGTTCGAAGGTGTCAAAACGGCGCTGCTGACGATTGTGGTCTATATCGTCGCGCTGCCGTTACTGTTATTCATCGGTGCGGGATTCATCCTGTTTTTCTTCGCGACCGCGTGGCTGTTGGGCCGCGAATATTTCGAACTCGCCGCGATGCGTTTTCGCTCGCCGGAGGAAGCGAAGCTCATGCGCAAACAAAACGCCGCAACGGTGTTTGCGGCAGGATTGTTCATCGCGGCCTTCGTGTCGATTCCCATTGTGAATCTCGCGACGCCGCTTTTCGGCATGGCGTTCATGGTTCATATGCACAAGCGGCTGTCCGGTCCGCGGCCAGAATTGATCGAGCCTGCAAGGAAATCGAGCGTGCCGGTCTAGGCCCCAATGTAGAGCGTCTTCTCTGGCCACCTGCACAGATCGCTGATGATGCACTTGCCGCAGAGTGGCTTGCGCGCGACGCAGGTATAGCGCCCGTGAAGAATGAGCCAGTGATGCGCGTGGCGCGCGAATTCCGCCGGAACGATTTTCAGGAAACCTAATTCCACTTCCAGCGGATTCTTTCCCGGTGCGAGTCCTGTACGGTTGCCGACGCGAAACAGATGCGTGTCCACCGCAATGGTGGATTCACCGAACGCGATATTGAGAACGACATTCGCGGTCTTGCGGCCGACACCCGGCAGCCTCTCCAATGCCTCGCGCGAACGCGGCACGTCCGAATTGTGTTCGGCGATGAGTATTTTCGAAAGCGCAATGACGTTCTTGGCTTTGCCCTTATAGAGCCCGATGGTCTTGACCAGATCGCGCACGCGCTCCTCGCCGAGCGCAACCATCTTCGCCGGCGTGTCGGCGAGCGGAAACAGATTGCGCGTTGCTTTATTCACGCCCACGTCCGTCGCCTGCGCCGACAGCGCGACCGCGACCAGCAATGTATAGGGATTGATGTGCTCGAGTTCGCCTTTGGGTTCGGGGTTGGCGGCGCGAAACCGTGTGAAGGCCTCGGTGACTTCGTGGGGTGTCCAGGCCTTAAGCGTTTTGGGCGTTGGCTTTTTGAGTTTGACCGCTTTGGATTTCGCCGATCCGTTGAGCGACAGCTTCGCCTTCGGCGGTGGGGGATTTTTTTTCGGAGCTTTTAGCTTTGGTTTCGCTGTCGATTTTTTCGCCATGATCCAGCTATAGGCATGATCCCGAAAAGTGGGAACCGGTTTTCGGATGAGATCATGCCTGAAACAGACTATAAGTGTCTCCTGATGGACAACCGCAACACTCATAACGATTCCGAGCCCGTGTTGTTTTCAGCGCTGCTGACGCCGCATCGCTCGCTGAGCCGCGGCGGATTCATCGCAGTCATGGGATTTCTGACAATTGTGAGCTTCGCCGCCGGTGTTGCCTTCACGATGATGGGCGCATGGCCGGTATTCGGCTTTTTCGGCCTCGATTTGTTGCTGGTGTATTGGGCGTTCAAACTAAACTTTCGTCACGCCAAAGCCACCGAAGAAATCACGATGACACATTCGGAAATTCGCGTGCGGCGCATCAGCCATCGCGGGCATGTGATGGAGTGGACGCTCAATCCGCTGTGGGTGCATCTCGATAAGAAAGTTCACGAAGAATTCGGCATCGAAAAACTTTATTTACTCTCGCGCGGGCGGCGGCTGTCGGTCGGCAGTTTTCTCGGGGCTGACGAAAAGGCGAGTTTTGCCGAGGCGCTTTCGGCAGCGCTCATCGCCGCAAAACGCGGGCCGACTTATAATCCGCTTTGACCAATTTGATTTCGCTCAAGAATTTCGCGCGGGAAACGGGTGGGTTCGGCGTGGCGAGCGATCCATATTGGGCTCATGATGAACTCAGCCGAAAATATCAACATGAACGCCCAGATGAAAAACCCTTCGATTGCAGGACCGCGTCTCGCCAAACCGTCCGCCCAAGGTGCCGCGCTGCGCGATTACGATTCGGTGCGGCGCGCCATCGGATTTATTTCCGAACACTGGCGCGCGCAGCCGACCACCGACGCCATCGCGGATGCGGCCCATCTGACACCGGATGAACTGCATCATCTGTTTCGCCGCTGGGCAGGCCTCACGCCGAAAGCCTTCATGCAGGCGCTGACGCTCGACAACGCCAAACGGCTGCTGCGCGATTCCGCCAGCGTGCTCGATGCGGCTTACGATTCGGGTCTGTCGGGGCCCGGGCGGCTCCATGATTTGTTCGTTACGCATGAAGCGATGTCACCGGGCGAATGGAAAAAAGGCGGCGCTGGCATGGTGCTGAAATACGGCTTTCATCCCTCGCCGTTCGGGATTGCGGTCGTCATCGCCAGCGAACGCGGGTTGGCCGGACTGGCATTTGCCGATGAAGGCGAAGAACAGCCCGCGCTCGACGACATGACCCGGCGCTGGCCACTTGCGAATTACGTGGAATCATACGCGGAAACCGCGCCGCTGGCGAAACGCATTTTCGATTCGACACAGTGGCGCGAGGATCAGCCGCTGCGCGTCGTTCTCATCGGTACGGATTTCGAAGTGCGGGTGTGGGAGACGCTGCTGAAAATCCCGATGGGCCGCGCCACGACCTATTCGGACGTGGCGAATAAAATTCTCAAACCGAAGGCATCGCGCGCGGTCGGCGCGGCTGTCGGAAAAAATCCGATTTCGTTTGTGGTGCCGTGCCATCGCGTGCTTGGCAAATCCGGTGCTTTGACGGGCTATCACTGGGGCATCACGCGCAAGCAGGCGATGATCGGCTGGGAGAGCGGGCGGGCGTCTTAAATTACGACGCCAGATCTTTCACCGACGCCACGGTGGAATCCGCGTTGAAACGGTAGATCACCGGCGCGCCAGTGCCGAGTTCACGCTTGAGGATTTGTTCGGGCGTGAGTTTTTCCAGAACCATAATCAGCGCGCGCAGCGAATTGCCGTGCGCGACGACCAGCGTGCGCTGGCCGCGCAACACACACGGCAAGATTTCCTGCACGTAATAGGGAAGCGTGCGCGCCAAAGTGTCTTTCAGCGATTCACCACCGGGCGGCGGCACGTCATACGAACGCCGCCAGATCAGCACTTGTTCCTCGCCCCACTTCGCGCGCGCGTCATCCTTGTTGAGGCCTGACAACTCGCCATAATCGCGCTCGTTCAGCGCAAGATTTTTCGTCACGGGAATTTTGGTTTGACCCATTTCGTTCGTGGCCAATTCAAGCGTGCGTTGCGCGCGCTTCAGCACCGAGGTGAACGCGATGTCGAATGTCAGTCCTTCGGCCTTGAGTTTGCCGCCGGCCGCAATGGCTTCCTTGACGCCCAATTCAGTGAGGTCCGGGTCTTTCCAGCCGGTGAAAAGATTTTTCAGATTCCATTCGCTTTGGCCGTGGCGCA
>JBBRGE010000082.1:0-7957 GCA_038241045.1 Hyphomicrobiales bacterium
TGATGTCCGGGGTCGATAGACCGTTCTCAAGGCGTCCCAGATTCCACAGCCAGCGTCCGGTCTGCGCCAGCGATACCCGCACGTGCCAGCTGCCGCCCTCGCGGGCCTGACGCGCCCTCGCCATCATTGCGCCGAACGCCATCAGATAGCCGGTGGCATGATCGAGCATCTGCGCCGGCAATTCTTTCGGTCCGTCCGCACCTGCCGCTTGTGCTTCGGCGTGATTGAAACCAGTCGTTGTCTGCACCAGCGAATCGAAACCGCGCCGTCCGGCCCACGGACCAACATGACCGTAGGCCGACAGCGACACATAGACGATTCCGGGGTTAATGCGCGCGGCGTCATCCGGCGAGAACCCGAGTGCGGCGAGCGATTGCGGCCGATAGCCTTGCGAGAAAATATCGGCATTCGCCAGAAGATGCCGCAGCGTGTCGCTGCCCTGCGCGGTTTTCAAATCGGCGAAAGCCGACAATTTCCCGCGCCCGGTATCGATGACGAGCCACGGGATCGAAGGCAGATTTGGACTTGCGATCAGCATCACGTCCGCGCCATGCGCGGCCAGCGTTCGACCCGCGACGGGGCCCGCAATGACACGCGACAGATCGAGCACACGCAGGCCTGACAAAGGACGATCGCCCTTCGGGAAGAGTTTCGGTTCAGCCTCGCCGATTTTTTCGATCGCCAGCAGCGGCAGCTTTGAAATTTCTTGCGCGTGAGGCGTCGCCAGCCATTCGTCGTGCGAGCGCATCATCGCGACCACGCAGCTGCCGGCATACGCCGCCGTCTCGAATTTTTCCGCTTCCCACTTCATCATGGCGCGCTGCACGTCGTCGCGCTCGGGCTTGCATCCGAGCACCTTGCAGACACTGTCGCGGTGATGCGGAAAATTTGTGTGCAGACGCACAAAGCGACCGTCACCGGTTCTGTAGATGCCCGCGATGGCGTCCCACGCCGGTGGCGGCAGTTTGTCATCGACACGAAGGTAGCGCTCGGAACGGCATTCGATGGTGGCGTGCAGCATGTCGACAGACACGGTCTGCGTCTCACCGCTTCGTGCCCGCCAGATTTCCGCGGCCGCAAGACCCGCTGCAGCAATCGTAACTTGCGCGGCAGCTGCCACGCGAAATGACGACGGCAGGATCGGTTCTTGCCCTGTCAACGTGACGGCATCGAGTGCGGAGCGTTCGCCGCCACCGAGCAACCAGAGGTCTGCGAGGATATGTTGTGGAGACTTCATGTGTTCACTATGCGTCATTGCCGGACTTAATCCGGAAATCCGTCTTGAGAAGCCGGATACGCGTTAAGCCCGCGAATGACATCCTAGTGAAAATCGCGCGAGCGCGGAAGAATTCGAACATTGCGCGGATGGCGCACGCGCTGTCCCGGATTGTCGGGATGCGAGCGGCGGTCGTCGTCCAGCGGCTCGATGGCAGCCGCCAGCGGGCCGAGAACCGATTTATGCGGGATGAGATCGTTCGAAAGCCGCTGCAATTCATATGTCCGGTCGATCAGCCGCTGCGCCACCAAATGCACGACCCTCTCCGGGCTGCTTTGAATAAAGCCCTCAACCTGAATAAGCCGCGCGCCCATTACCTCTTTACGAAATTGCTCCATCACCTTCGGCCACACCACGACGTTTGCAATGCCGGTTTCATCTTCCAGCGTCATGAACACGACGCCCTTGGCGCTGCCGGGGCGCTGCCGCACCAGAACCACACCGGCGCAGCGGACGCGTTTCTTATCATTGGCGTGATTGATCTCGTGACACGCGAGGATACGCTCCTTTGCGAACATCGGACGCAGAAATTCCATCGGATGGCCCTTGAGCGACATCCTGATGGTCTGATAGTCGGCGACCACCTGCTCCGACAGCGGCATAACCGGCAAAGGCTGAGCCGCTTCATCGGGCTGCTCGCGCGCGGCTGCAGACTGAAACAACGGCAATGGTACATCGTCGGGCAATCGCCGCACCGTCCATAGCGCTTCGCGGCGGTCGAGGCCCAGCGAGCGGAACGCATCGGCATCCGCCAGCAAAATCAGCGCACGTTTCGAAAGCCGCGTCTCGCGCGCAAAGTCTTCCAGCGAAGTAAATGGCTTTTGCGCACGCGCGTCGGCGATGCGCTGATCCCAATACTCTTTGCGTGGTTTTTTGAGAGGCTTGCCGAACGCCTCGCCCAGCCTGTCATCGACATCGAACACTTCAAAGCCATCGATCTGGCGAAAACCAAGACGCAGCGCGCAAAATTTCCCGGAGCGATCTTCGAGGGTATTTTGCCCGTAACTGAACGACACATCGATTTCCCGCACGGTTACACCATTATCTCGCGCATCGCCGACGATCTGTGCCGGGGCGTAAAATCCCATCGGCTGCGAATTCAGCAAGCCGCAGCAGAACGCATCGGGATGAAAACATTTCAGCCACGACGACACATAGACGAGTTGCGCAAAACTCGCGGCATGGCTCTCGGGGAAGCCGTAGCTGCCGAAGCCTTTGATCTGATCGAAGCAATTGTTCGCGAATACCGGATCGTAGCCGCGCGCAATCAGATTGCCGACCATCTTGTCCTCAAACTTGCCGATGGTGCCGACATTACGGAAGGTCGCCATCGCACGGCGCAGCCCATTGGCTTCCTCCGCCGTAAATTTAGCGGCCTCGATGGCGACACGCATTGCCTGTTCCTGAAACAGCGGCACGCCGAGCGTCTTGCCCAACACACGTTTCAATTCGTCCGCAGGCCCGTGTTCCGGCGCTGGCGACGGATACTCGACCTTCTCCTGTCCGTTTCGTCTTCGCAGATAGGGGTGCACCATGTCGCCCTGGATCGGCCCAGGCCGAACGATGGCGACCTCAATCACGAGATCGTAGAATGTGCGCGGCTTTAGGCGGGGCAGCATGTTCATCTGCGCGCGGCTCTCGACCTGAAACACGCCAAGGGATTCGCCACGGCACAACATGTCATAGACTTGTTGGTCTTCACGCGGAATTGTCGCAAGCTCCCAGCGTTCGCCCTTGTGGGCGTCAATCAGCTCGAAGCACTTGCGGATACATGTCAGCATGCCGAGCGCCAGCACATCGACCTTCATCATTTTCAGCGCGTCGATGTCGTCCTTGTCCCATTCGATGAAGGTGCGATCGTCCATCGCCGCGTTGCCAATGGGAACGTAAGTGTCGAGGCGGTCCTGCGTCAGCACATAACCGCCGACATGCTGCGACAGGTGACGCGGAAATTCGATCAGCTCTGTCGCAAGCGCAACTGCACGCAACACCATCGGGTTGTTCGGATCGAACCCCGCCTGCTTGACCTGCGTTTCGTTGAGGCCCTTGCCCCAGCTTCCCCAACCCGTATCGGCCAACGATGCCGTAACATCTTCCGTGAGGCCGAGCGCCTTGCCAACATCGCGGATGGCGCTGCGCGGGCGATAATGAATGACGGTCGCGACAATCGCGGCGCGGTGACGCCCGTAACGGCGATAGATATATTGCATCACCTCTTCACGCCGCGAATGTTCGAAATCGACATCGATGTCAGGCGGCTCAAGCCGCTCTTCCGAGATGAAGCGCTCGAACAGCAGATCAGTTTCAGTGGGGTTCACCGAGGTGATGCCGAGTACGAAACACACGGCGGAATTCGCAGCCGACCCCCTGCCCTGACACAGAATGTTTTGCGCGCGCGCATAATGCACGATGTCATGCACGGTCAGAAAATAATGTGCGTAGTTGAGCTTCTCGATCAGCTTCAATTCCTTGTTCAGCGTCGCGCGTAGCTTGTCGTCGATCTCCCCTGCAAAATATGTATTGACGCCGGCCCAGGTCAGATCTTCCAGATGCTGCTGCGCGGTTTTGCCAGGCGGCACGGGTTCATCGGGATAATGATATTTCAGTTCAGCCAGCGTGAACGTGATGCGATCTGAAAAACGGATCGTCTCCGCGATGGCATCCGGATAAAGCCGAAACAGCCGCGCCATTTCATCAGAGGGTTTCAGGTGCCGCTCGGCGTTGGCTTCCAGTTTTTTACCGCCGAGATCGATGGTGATCTTTTCGCGAATACACGTCAGGACGTCTTGCAAGGGACGGCGATCGGGATGGTGATAGAGAGCCTCATTGGTCGCGAGCAGCGGCACATGCGCACCTGCCGCAAGGTTTTGCAGCCGTGCAAGACGGCGCTTGTCGTCGCCGCGATACAGGCAGCTTGCTGCAAGCCAAATGCCTTCGGCATCGCAGCGCTTCAGTTTTTCCAACACCTTGAGCGCGACGGCCGCTTCAAAACGATACGGCAGAGTCAGAACGAGCAACTGGCCTTCGGAAAATTCCTGAAGGTCGTCCAGCTTTAAGTGACATTCGCCTTTCTTCGCCGCACGCTTGCTGCGCGTGAGCAATTGACACAGCCGCCCATAGGCGGCGCGATCCTTCGGATAGACCAGAATATCCGGCGTCCCATCGATGAACACTAGCCGCGTACCGATCAGCAGTTTCGGTTTGTAGATGAGTTCAGGATTTTCAAGTTCGCTGTAGGCACGCACCACACCCGCCAGCGTGTTGCGGTCGGCGATGCCGATGGCCGCAATGCCGAGCTTGCTGGCCTGATGCACATAGTCCTGCGGATGCGAGCCGCCACGCAGAAACGAGAAATTCGTGGTAATGCCGATCTCGGCATAAGCAAGCGTCATGCGAACAGCCCGTGCATGAACCAGCCCGGCGCACTATCGCCCTGTGCGTTCTCATCGCCATAAAGCCCATTGCGATAGAGCCAGAAACGAAATCCGTTTTCGTCCTCGACGCGGAAATAATCCCGCGTCGGCATCTCATTCTGTGTGCGCCACCATTCCATCGCGATGCGTTCCGGGCCTTCGGCGCGCACAACGGTATGTGCTGCGCGGCGCCAGAGAAATTTCGCAGGCGGCCCGTCCGGCACCGCGGCAAACAGAACCTTGATTTCTTCCGGCCGCTCGAACAATCGCAACGGTCGTAGCGGCGGCTCTGACTCAGTGCGCTCCGGCCACACGGCATGCGACGATGCGGCGAGATAATGCTGTGCGGGTGCGGCGAGCGCCGCCCGTTCGGGAATATGGGTGTCCTGCGGCAGATGCACCACGATGCGCTTGCCGCCGATGCGCGCGGCGATGCGGTCGATCAGGGCTGCAAGCTCATCATTGTCCTGCGAACGGGTATCGAAATCTCGCTGCTCCTGCACGACGATTTCGGTACGGCTTGCCGACAGACGAATGAGATCGAAACCGAAACCGGGATCGAGCGGATCGGCCAATGCATCCAGCCGTTCGGAAAACAGCCGGTCGATGAAATCCGCTTTGGTGACAGGCAGGCCTGTTTCGACCCTGATGCTGCGCACCGCCCCATCAGTGTGAAAGAAACTCGCCTCCAGCATCCGCGCGCCCTTGCCCGCGCGATCCATTGCCGCGACCAGTGTTTGCGCCAAGCCCGACAACGCCGCCGCGATCACGGTGTCGGTGGAAACAGGTTCGGCAAAACGTTTCTCCACCATGTAGTCCGGCAGTGGCTTGCGTGGCGAGATCGGCGCATCGATTTGGCCAAGCGCCTGCTGCAACAACGTCGTGAACTCAGCGCCGAACCGCGCGGTGATTTCATGCGGCGCGCGCGCGGCGACATCGCCGATGGTTTTCAGCCCGGCACGGCGCAAGCCTCGCGTGATCGCCTCGTCCGCACCGAGAGTCCAAACCGGCAAGACGCTGACGGCTTTCGCCTCCTCACCATCTGCCACCATGCGCCCGCTGCACACGCGGCTCAGCGTGCGTGCGCAGACTGGCGTCGAGGCAATCGCGGCGTTGACGGAAAATCCCTGCCGCTCAAGCGACGCACACACCGTCTGCATCATCCTGGCTTCGCCGCCGAACAGATGCGCGCAGCCACTGATATCGAGAAACAATCCATGCGGCGCATTCAGCGCTACCAGTGGCGTGAAGCGGTCGCACCAGTCGGCAATATCGCTGAGAAGTTTTGCGTCTGCCGGCTCGTCGGCGTCGAACACCTGCAGATCGGGGCACATCGCGCGCGCATTTGCCAGCGGCTGGCCGACATCCAGACCAATATGCGCAGCAGCTTCATTCAGCGCGAAGATCGCCAGCGCATTGTTGAGCTTGGCGGCGACGGCACAGGGCCGTGCGTCATCCAGCGCGCCGGTGTGCGATAGCTGGCGCTTCAAGCGGTCGATCGGCAGGCGCGGCAGCCACAGGCTGAGGATACGTCTGCGATTCACCGAAGAGGCACTCATCACAATTCCATTCCATGATCCATTGCCCTGTCGGGCCGTGGCGATTGCGAACCAGTTGGGTGTCGAGCATCGGCATGCCCCATTCCTCCAGACCGGGTGGCGAGTGCGCGGCCCGCACGATCCATCGTGTTTCTGCGGTGCTGGCTGAAGGCGTGGCCGCGATACGCGAAATCAAAACTGTGACGCCGGAGGCGCGTGCTGCGAGTGTGAGTTTGCGGCTGGCGACAAGATCGAGCGCGCGCACTTCGCCCCAGACATCGAGCACGACGCAACCGAGCGCATCGCAGGCAACCGCATCGGCCGCGACACGCAGCGCAACTTCCGCGTCCGCCGCACGCACGGTCACAACACGGCGCGGATCGAGGCCGAGTTCAGCCAAGCCATGCATCGACAGCACACCGGATTCGATGTCCAGAAAATCCTGCCGCACCCACACCAGAGGACGCTGTTTCGCCACGCGATGCGCGAGACCGGCGACAAAACCCGTCGCCGCCGTGCCGTGACGACCCGCTTCCGCAAACACTTCATGCACCGCGCCGCGCACCAGGCCGCCCTGAAGCATGGCGTCGGCTCCGGCATGGCCCAGTGCAACGCGCGATAGAACATCGGCGTCGCCCTCAAGGCGATCGATGGCCCCTCGCAAAGCCGCAAGCGTGCTCATGCGCGCACTCATGATGCGACGCTCCTGAAAATCGGTGACTCGCCGCTGATCTTGAGAACCAACGACAGGTCATTTGTTCATGATATGTTCTAATATAAGGCTAACAGGCAGGAGGGAGTCAACCGGACTTTGTAGCCTATTTTTCATAAGTGAAAACAAAGGGATGCTACCACACGACAGATCAGTGTAACCGCAGCCTCTGTGCGCGATCTGAAAATGGCAGCGGCGCTTCTCGATAAAATGAAAAGCGCCGCTTAGAATTTGACAGAAAGAATTACGCTGCCATCGCTTCGGTATTGACCGCAGACTCAGCGAGAGCTGTCAGATCCTTGTCGGTCTTGCGCTCCTGCTGCAGCGTCTCGTCCAGAAGCCGCACGACATCATGCATGCCGAGTTGGGTAGCCCACGCCTTCATGGTGCCGTACCGCGCCATCTCATAATGCTCGACGGCCTGGGCTGCGGCGAGCAGTCCGGCATCGAGCGCTTCGGTGCCTTTATACTCCTCCATCACTTCCTTGCCTTCATCGAGAATTCCCATGATGGCATCGCAGATTTTCGCCTTCGCGGGCTTATCGATCAACTTGAAAATCTGCTCGAGGCGACCGACCTGACCTTCGGTTTCGCCAAAATGCTTTCTGAAAGCAGCGCTCAAATCCTTCGACTGCGCGGCTTTCGCCATTTTCGGCAACGCCTTCAGAATCTGTTTTTCAGCAAAATAAGTGTCTTTCATCTGATCGTAAAACAGATCGTTGAGAGTCTTGTCTTTCGGCGCAGCGCGCTTTGCTGCTGCACGACGCACCGTTTTCTTGGCTGATTTCTTTGCCGACTTTTTGGCTTTCTTGGCCATATGTCCCACTCCGAGTTGAATTGACGGGATCGTTCCCGCCTCTCAACGCGATGTGATGGTCATGGTTCCGAAATCAAAAGTGTCGCAATCGCGACTTTAACCAGCGAGTTGCGTCTCGATCAGACGGATCCAATACGACGAGCCGTAAACGATGGCGTCGTCGTTGAAATTGTAGGACGGATGGTGAAGTCCCGCGCTTTC
>JBBRGE010000083.1:0-7889 GCA_038241045.1 Hyphomicrobiales bacterium
GTCGGCTGCAACGGTGTCACCGTGTTGGGCATTCTGGGTGAAGCGCCCAAGCTCGAAGGCGATGAATCGCTTCAGGTCGCGACGCGTTTCATCAAGCGCAATCCGAAGCGGCAAATCATCGTCGGCGTCTCTGCGCCGGGATTTGCAGCGATGCGTTCGCTGGCGCGTGCGTCGATGGATGCGGGTGCGGCTGCCGTGATGATCGCGCCGCCGCAGCATCTGCGCACCGACGAGCAGATCGTCACATATTTCAAGCAGGCAGCGGAATCCATCGGCGACGACATTCCGTGGGTGTTGCAGGATTATCCGCTGACGCTCACCGTCATCATGACGCCCTCGGTCATTCGTAAAATCGTCATGGATTCGAAATCCTGCGTGATGCTCAAGCATGAAGATTGGCCGGGGCTGGAAAAGATTTCTACGCTGCGCGGCTACCAGAAAGACGGATCGCTGCGGCCGATGTCGATCCTCACGGGTAACGGCGCAACTTTTCTCGACTTCGAAATGGAACGCGGCGCGGACGGCGCGATGACGGGATATGCATTCCCGGAATTGCTGATCGATGTCGTGACCAAATCCAAAGCGGGCGACCGCGACGGCGCGCACGATATTTTCGACGCGCATCTGCCGCTCATTCGCTATGAGCAGCAACCGGGGGTGGGGCTCTCCGCGCGCAAATACGTCTTGAAAAAGCGCGGGCTACTGTCCTCCGACGCGCAGCGCAAACCGGGTGCCGCCATGACTGCGACCGCGCGCGCCGAAGTTGATTATCTTCTGTCGCGGGTGGCACGAACCGACAAGCGCGCGACACTTAAATGAGCGAGCCGGACAAGAAAGCGCTGCGCATCGCGTCGACGGTTTTGCTGTTGCGCGACGGCGCAGACGGCATCGAAATTTTCATGGTGCAGCGAAACCGCGCTATCGAGTTCGCCTCCGGCGCTCTGGTGTTTCCCGGCGGCAGCATCGAACCCAACGACTACGAGATCGCCGAGACGCTCGCGACAAATTTGCCGAATGAACTTGCGGCCATTCGCGTCGCGGGCGTGCGCGAAACCTTCGAGGAAAGCGGCATCCTTCTTGCGCGCTCGCGAGGCGAGGTTGCGCTGGTTGCGGCGGACATTGCGACCAAGGTCGGGCCGTTACGCGCGGCAGTCGATAAGGGTGAAATCAAGTTCTCGACGATTCTCGACGAGCACGGCCTCGTGCCTGCGATTGATCTTCTGATTCCGTTCGCGCACTGGATCACGCCCGTGAACATGCCGAAACGTTTCGACACGCACTTTCTACTAGCGATTGCGCCGAAGGATCACATCGGGCGTCACGATGGCCATGAATCAGTTGATTCGATCTGGATCACACCGCGCGCGGCACTCGATGGCGCGGAGACAAAGCGTTTCACGTTGCCGTTTCCAACAATCCGCAATCTCATCAAGCTCGACAAATTGAAATCCGCGCAGGCTGCGTTGGATTTTGCTCGCGTGACTCCTGTCGTGACTGTCATGCCCGAAATGTCAAAGAACGACAGCGGCGGCAGCCGTCTCAAAATTCCGAAGGAAGCCGGTTACGACGGCGAGGTGTTCGATTTTCAGGTCTAGCGCCAGCGCGCGAATTGCGCACGGCGTAACGCGCGCCTTGCCGAGGACGCCGAACTTTCCTTGACGTGATTGGCCGCGCTCTCGTTTGTAGGCTAGGCTTTCCGTCAACAGCAGTTTTGGGGAGGCATCGATGACATTTCGTGCGGCGGTCGTCCAGATCGGCTCAATTCCGTTCGACCGCGAAGCGACGATGGCGAAGGTTTTGCGGTTTGTCCGCGAGGGCGCGGCCAGCGGCGCAAAACTGCTGGTGTTTCCTGAAGCTCTGATTTCCGCATATCCCAAAGGCGCGGATTTCGGCGCGCGAGTCGGCGGGCGGTTGCCGCGCGGGCGCGACGAATTTTTGCGTTATTATAAGAGCTCAATCGAGGTGCCGGGGCCGGAAGTCAGCGACATCGCGGCGGCCGCGCGGGAATGCGGCGTGCACGTCGTGATCGGCGTCATCGAACGCGCGGGCGGCACGCTTTACTGCACCGTATTATTTTTCTCGCCGGAGCACGGTTATCTCGGCAAGCATCGCAAGCTGATGCCGACCGCGATGGAACGCCTCGTCTGGGGCTATGGCGACGGCTCGACCATGCCGGTGTTCGACACGCCGATCGGCCGTCTCGGCGCTGTGATCTGCTGGGAAAATTACATGCCGCTGCTGCGCACAGCGATGTATGCCAAGAATGTCCAGCTCTACTGCGCCCCCACGGCGGACGACTGCGACAACTGGCAGGCGACGATGAAACACATCGCGATGGAAGGCCGCTGTTTCGTGCTGTCGGCGTGTCAGTATGTGACGCGGGGCGCGTATCCCGACGACTACGACGCCATTCAGGGCAACGACGCCAACACCGTGCTGATGCGCGGCGGCAGCGTGATTGTCTCGCCGCTCGGCGAAACGCTGGCCGGACCGAACTTCGAGGGGGAGTGCATCCTCACCGCAGACCTCGATCTCGACGACATCGCGCGCGGAAAATACGATTTCGACGCGGTGGGCCATTACGCGCGACCGGACATTTTTCGCCTGCTGGTGGACGAGACGGAGAAGCCGGTGACGCTCAACAGCACGGGCGGCTTTGCGAACGAAGTGTAAGGATTGGCACGGGCCGCCATTGAAAGAGGCCGGTTCCGTCACCATACCAATGTGATGATCCCGCGCACGACGGACCGCCGTCAATGAGACACTGGAAAATGGTTCTGACGGCTTTTCTGCTTTTGCTTTTCATTCCCATCGGCGTTTCCGCCAGCAGCTATTATCTCAAAAGCAGCAACAGCAAAGTGCCTTGGTACGACGCGGACCGCTCCAGCGCGGGCGTGTTGCCGCGCGCCGCCGATCATCCCGAAGCTCTGGTGAGAATCTACGCCGCCCGCACGGTGCGCTGGCGCGGGATTGTCGCGGTCCATTCGTGGATCGTGGTCAAGGAGAAGGGCGCCGCGAAATTCAGCCGCTACGACTATACGGCGTGGGGCGAGCCAATTCGAGTCAACGGCTTCGTTGCGGATGGACGCTGGTTCGGTCAGGTGCCTGAAGAGGTTTTTGCGGCCGATGGGGCGCGCGCCGCCGCGCTGATTCCGAAGATTAAAGGCGCGATCGAAAACTATAAATACCGCAATCTCGGCGATTATCGTGCATGGCCGGGGCCGAATTCCAACACGTTTGTGGCGGCCATCATCGACTCGGTTCCCGAAATGCAAGCCGTGCTGCCGCCGACCGCCATCGGCAAGGATTACCCTTATGATGGCGGCTGGTTCGGCGTCACGCCATCCGGCACTGGCTTGCGGGCGACGCTCGGCGGCTATCTCGGCGTCACTGTCGGCTGGCTCGAAGGCTTCGAGATCAACGTCCTCGGCGCGGTGCTCGGCCTCGATATTCGCCGCCCCGCAATCAAAATTCCCGGCCTTGGCCGCATCGGCATGAGTGCAGCTGCGACATAGTCAGTCAGATTTGAAACAACAAAAGTCGATCGCGGAACTGAGCATAGGAGGCCGAGATGCAAGACCCGAAGAAGCCACCACAGGAAGAGCAGGAAAAAGTTCTGGACGCGCCGTGGGATCATCCCGATCAGGAGCCTGAAAAACATCCTGACCTCGAGAAACTCCGCGAGTCAGAGGAGTAATCCGGCCCGCCGGAGCATCTGCAAAATCCCAAGAAGAATTTAAAAGCTGATTGAAACGATCACGCGCCAAATGCGTTACCAATGATGCCAAACACAATGCGCAATCAGCCTCCGAATGCCGGTCGCAATATCCCAACCACCATCAGTTCGCGCGTTCGAATCGTCGGGCCGAAAAAACCCTTCAAACTGGATACCGCGAAATCTGCGAAGCTGCGTGCTGCCGCACTCAAGAAACAGCGAGCTTCGCTAGCGAAGTGAGTGGGAGTTGAACGGTTCTGCCATCGGCTTATAGGCCGGTGGAACCGAGCACCGGGCTGGACGTTCATGGTCGATGAAAACCATCATTCTTGGCAGCGCTGGTCGTGGCCGGCGCAATGATTTGACCATTTTGAAATCGCATCGCTCCAGATTCCAGACGAATATTTCCGAGATGATCCAACCGAATGCTTGAGATCGGGACGACGACGCAGAGCGATCTGCGCGGCGGCAGGCCGCCCTGGAGCCGAAATTCGCCGACAAGCGCAAGGTCTCCCGTCACCGAGAGCATGCGGTGTGAGGTCCTCGTCGTCGGCGCGGGCATCACGGGCTCGCTCGTTGCCGAGCACATGGCGGCGAAAGGCCACGACGTCTGCATCATTGATCGCGAGCGGCCGGGTTACGGCAGCACCGCCGCCAGTACCGCGATGCTGCAATGGGAGATCGACAAGTCGCTAACCGACCTCACGGCGTTGTACGGGTTTGAACTCGCGGCGGATGTCTACAGGCGCAGTCTGGCCGCCGTCACGGGTCTCGCCAATCTCATTTCCGAGCGCGGATTGAAATGCGGTTTGCGCCGCCGGCAATCGCTGTATATCGCGGCAGGCGACGTCGGCGAGAAAGAGTTGCTCGCCGAGCATCGACTCCGCCAGCAGGCGGGATTGCCGGGAACGTTTCTCGATCATCGGACGCTGCTTGGCGAATACAAAATCGCGCGCGAGGCGGCGATCCTTTCGCCGGGGTCGGCGGATGCGGACCCGTTGCTGCTATCGCGGGAGTTGCTGGCGAATGCGGTTTCGCAAGGCGTCAGATTGTTCGACGCTGAAGCATTGGCCTACGACGAATCTGGCAAGGCGGTTGGCGTTGAGATCGACAACGGCCTCATCATCGAAGCCAAACACCTTGTTCTCGCGACAGGCTATGTGATGCCGGATTTCGTGAAATCCGATTTGCATAAGGTCGTGTCGAGCTGGGCGATAGCAACGCCGCCCCAGGCGCCGGACGGTTTGTGGAAAGACGAAGCATTGATATGGGAAGCATCGAAGACATATCATTATCTGCGAACGATGATCGACAACCGGATCATCATCGGCGGCGAAGACGACGACACCGTCGTCGAACCGCATCAACGCGATGCCCTGATGTTCGACAAGGCCAAGACACTTTCCAACAAATTGAAGGCTTTGATTCCGTGCGCTAACCCAACACCTGAATTTGTCTGGTCGGGCGCGTTCGGCACGACACCCGATGGGCTGCCGCTCATCGGCACGGTGCCGCATTATGCGCATATCCACGCCGCCTATGGGTATGGCGGCAACGGCATCACGTTCAGCTTTCTAGCGTCGCGCATGATCGCGGCGTCGATCGCCGGCGACAGACGAGCGTGGTTCGACCATTTTGCGATCGACAGAGAGCCATCGAAATTTTGCGAGGTGGAGAAAACTATCGGCGGTTGACATGGCGCGTGGCAAACGCAACGCCCAGCACGAAGGCTACGAAAATCGCGCCGAGCGGAGCCTCGCGGGTCAGATTGGCGACGGTTGCAAGCGGCTTGCCGGGTTCGTTGGCGCGTTCGAATGCCGACCGGACCGAATTATAAACGCTCGCTACCGAATCCCGTATCCGGCCGAATTCGCCCGTGGACGGATCCAGGCCTTCAAAAATATAGACGGGTTCTTGTTCTTTTTGAGCCACTGCGAATCTCTTTCGGTTCGATGGCGTTCACGCCAGTAACATCTTTCAATTTTCAATCCACATCCATCCAACCGGTTCCATACATATCCGTTAGATATTTTCTATTGTTGATTCGCTTTTTCGACGACGCTGTCACCCGGTGCCGGTACGGCGGCTCAAACACGGAGAATTCCAGATCGCCCTAGTGGTGTTGCCGTTTGCGCGATCGTGGACCCCGTCGTTCTTTGAACGCTTCCTGCTGCTTAAGATATTGAAGCCGCCAGTTCGGCGCGCATGATCCGGCCAAGCCAACCGCGTTCGCCCGGCACTGTTCCATTGAAATATAGTTGCACTCTTCGACTGCGCCGATGCGGCCTGCAACACGGCTCATGCAGAATGGATATTCTGCCGCCAGCGCGGGCGTGGCTGCCCAGAGCGAGAGCGCGAATGGAAATCCTGTCAGTAAAAGCCGGATCGCGCAGCGCATGTGAGACCTCGCTTTATTGCTCGCGCGCTCGTTCGAACTTCGTTGGAACGCATTTTCAATCGGAGCGGCCATCCGAGGGGTGGCGCGCTCGGAGAGATTCGAACTCCCGACCCTCGGAATCGAAAGACGTGGGTCGAAACGTTATTTTGATTTATCGCCAAGGACTTTAGCAGCGTTCGTGGATCCAGTCTGGGATTTTTTCTGGGACTTTGTGCTCGCGATAAGGAGCCGGCTAACGCTGTCAAACCCCATCGAATTGCCGCTGTTGGCGCTTTGAAACATTTCTAGCGCGTTGGACGATGTCCGTTTTCGAGAACAGAACGGAAGTGGCGCAGACCGAAGGCGACTTCCGCTATTGACCCAAAGCGGACATTCGCCACGGCGACTTGCGGTCTCGGGATGTTCTCGGTTCTTCAACTGTTCCTATAGGAAAATGGGTACTGGCCTGTACCAATAATTGTTCTCGGCGTTTACGCCCTGCGAATCTGATAGCGTTGGTCTTTAGTGGAGGGCTTCATGGATAATTCGAAAGCAGCCGTTTCAGACCAAATTATCGACGCGGTGGTTGATAAAGCGGCAGACATTGCAAAGAAGTCTGCGAAGAAGCGTGTCAAGAAAATGAAAGCCAAGGTAGCGAAAAAATTTGGCAAAACCAAAAAGCCTTCGAAAAAAGCCACGAAAAAATCCTCGAAAAAGAAATCTGCGCGTAAAGGCGTTGGCGAGAAGTCTGCCAAAAAGACCTCGAAGAAAAAGTCTAAACGATAAAGGGCAATCTAGTATGGCTAAGAAAGCGAAGAAGAAATCCGCCGTCGGCAAATTTATGGCAAAAGCGAAGAAAATGGTGATGCCGAAGAAAAAGGCTAAGAAGAAGAAAAAAGCCAAGAAAAAGTAAACAGAGGCCCTCAGGTAACTGGCGCTTTTTATCTTAAATTGTTCGGCAGCGAACGTTGCAAAGCCTTCGCCTCTTCCCACGGCGCGCGAAGGTAATCGACGTGCTTTACGAAAATAAAAGCACCTCGGCCATGTTTTTTGCCCTACATTCACGCGATCGTTTCTTTAACTCACAGGGGCAACGAAACATGACAGCTGAAAGTTTACTTATCATTTTATTGATCGGCGCAATTGCTGGTTGGCTTGCTGGTCTCGTCGTTCAAGGCACCGGGTTTGGTCTGGTCGGCGACATTGTGATCGGCATTGTAGGCGCTCTCATTGCTAGCTTGCTATTCCCCAGTCTCGGCATTCACCTCGGCACAGGAATGGGCGCTGCGATCATCGCCGCAACTTTAGGCGCGATCATCCTTTTAGTTATTGCACGTTTGATCAAACGCGGCGGGCGCTTCTAGCTGACTTTGGTTTTAAGACGCGAAAAAGAAACCCCGCTACGGCGGGGTTTTTACTGCTGAACGCCGCGTAGGGAGAGATGCCGCGGCTTGCGTTGATTGTGATGGGAGTGGTCCAATGTCGCTCGTCTACAGGCCTGCCCAAGCACAGGATTTGGCGGCGACCGAAGAGCTAGTCGTTGCCAGCATCAACGAACTTACCGAGCGTCATGGTTTCGGTTCGATGGCGACTGCAAGCCCGCCCAACTTTCAGCTGTTCTCGCTTAACGACGACCCAGACGGACTATGGGTGGCGGAGGACGGCGGCGAAATCCTCGGTTTTTCCTGGAGTTGGGTGTGTGGCGACGTGTGGTTTCTCGCCCAGCTATTCGTCAAACCGGCCCAACAGGGTCGTGGCATCGGGAATGAATTATTAAAACTAGCCTTGGAGCATGCC
>JBBRGE010000084.1:0-7804 GCA_038241045.1 Hyphomicrobiales bacterium
ATACGCCGGCAACAAGGTATTGCCGGCCCAACGACCTGATACGCGTGATGAGCGATCTCGTCTGGAGCAAAGACGGCGCGGACTGGCCCAACAGGGATGCCAGCGAATTCGTCGAGGCCTCGGGCATTCGCTGGCATGTTCAGCGCATGGGACAGGGGCCGCATCTGTTGCTGGTTCATGGCACCGGAGCCGCGACCCATTCATGGCGCGGCCTGATGCCGCTGCTTGCACGGCACCTCACGGTGATCGCGCCGGATTTACCGGGGCACGGCTTCACGCAAGCCCCGGCCCAGCATCGCCTGTCGTTGCCGGGAATGGCCGCTGACCTAGCGCAACTGATGCGCGCGATGAATATCGACCCGAAAGTCGCCGTCGGACATTCGGCAGGTGCCGCGATCCTCGCGCGCATGTGCCTCGACGGAAAAATCGCGCCGCATCTGCTCGTCAGTCTCAACGGCGCGTTCCTGCCGTTCGGCGGCGTTGCGGGGCATCTATTTTCACCGCTCGCGAAATTGCTGGTGCTCAATCCGTTCGTTCCGAAAATCTTCGCGTGGCAGGCGTCAATGCCCGAGGCTGTCGAGCGATTGATCGAAGGCACGGGTTCGAAAATCGACACGATCGGACTCGCGCAATACCGAAAACTCGTGCGAAGCCCTGCGCATGTTGCAGCAGCATTGCGGATGATGGCGAACTGGAAGCTTGAACCTCTGGTCGCTGATCTTCCGAAACTCGAAACAAAATTACTGCTGGTGACAGGCGATCGCGACCGTTCGGTGCCGTCGCGCGTTGCGGAACGCGTGCGCGAACTCGTTTCACATGCAATCCGGGAAAATCTGCACGGGCTCGGACATCTTGCTCACGAGGAGCAGCCGGACCTGATCGCCGCACTCATTATAGCAAGTGCTGATAAAGCTGCCGCGCAACTAAACCCGGCGGATGAAACGTCATCGACCGTGTAAACTGAATTTTACACTGATGGGCTGGTCAACTGTCAACAGATAGTTACAGTGGCCGCATGCTTGATCCCACTTCCATTCGATCGATGCAATCGAGGCCGGGCGATCGCCAACCGCATGCGGTCGTGATCGGCAGCGGCTTCGGCGGATTGGCGGCGGCCGTTCGGCTCGGCGCGAAAGGCTATCGCGTCACAGTTCTGGAAAAGCTCGATGCGCCCGGCGGGCGGGCTTACGTCTACAAGCAAGATGGATTTACGTTCGACGCTGGCCCCACGATCGTTACCGCGCCATTTCTGTTTGAAGAATTGTGGAAACTGTGCGGGCGCAAGCTTTCCGATGATGTGACCCTCAAACCCGTATCGCCGTTCTATCGCATTCGTTTTCAGGACGGCACGGCCTTTGATTATACCGACGATGCGGCAGCGATGCGCAAGGAGATCGCGCGGTTCTCGCCCGGCGATGTCGATGGCTACGACCGCTACATGAAAGCCAGCGAGGAAATTTTCAAAGTTGGCTTCGAGCAACTTGGCGATGTGCCGTTCAGCAAATGGACCGACATGGCCAAAATCGCGCCGGAGATGATCCGGCTGGCGAGTTACAAGAGCGTCTACAGCTTCGTGTCGAAATATATTCGCGATGAGAAGTTGCGCGTCGTGTTCAGTTTCCATCCGCTGCTGATCGGCGGCAATCCGTTCACCGCAAGCTCAATCTATTGCCTGATCGCGCATCTGGAGCGGAAGTGGGGCGTCCATTTCGCGATGGGCGGCACGGGGCGGCTGGTTGATGGCTTGGTGAAATTGATCGAAGGTCAGGGCGGATCGGTTTTGCTTAATCAGGAAGTCAAAGAAATCGTGGTGAAGGACCGCGTGGCCTGCGGCGTGCGTCTTGCGTCCGGAGAGACCATCGGCACTGATGTGGTCGTCTCCAACGCTGATTCAGCTTTTACTTACCGCAATCTGCTGCCGGCTGCGTATCGCTCGCGCTGGAGCGATCGCCGCATTGAGCGCTCGCGCTATTCCATGAGCTTGTTCGTCTGGTATTTCGGCGCGCGCAAAAAATATCCGGAAGTGCCGCACCACACGATTTTGCTCGGGCCGCGCTACAAGGAATTGCTCACCGATATTTTCGAGCGCAAGATTCTGTCGGATGATTTCAGCCTGTATCTGCATCGCCCGACGGCGACCGACACGTCGCTGGCGCCAGAAGGCTGCGATGCGTTCTATGTGTTGTCGCCCGTCCCGCATTTGGGCAGCGGCACCGATTGGAAAAACACCGCCGAACCCTATCGCCGCGCGATATCCGACGAACTCAGCAGGACGATGTTGCCCGATCTCGAAAACCAGATCGTCACGTCGCATATGCTGACGCCGCAGGATTTCCAGGACCGCCTGTTGTCGTTCAAGGGCGCGGCCTTCGGCCTTGAGCCTGTGCTGACGCAAAGTGCCTGGTTTCGTCCGCACAACAAGAGCGAAGACATCGGCCGGCTTTATCTCGTCGGTGCGGGCACCCATCCCGGTGCGGGATTGCCCGGCGTTCTGTCCTCGGCGCGTGTGCTCGATTCGATTGTTCCCGACGCTCATTCATTGGTGAACGCATGACTTATCAATCCGACATTCTCGCCTGCCGGGAATTGCTGCGCGGCGGATCGCGAACATTCTTCGCCGCGTCGCATGTTTTGCCGCGGCGTGTCAGCGAACCGGCGATTGCGCTCTACGCGTTCTGCCGTCTTGCAGACGATGCGGTGGATCTCGGCACGGATCGTGCGGCGGCGGTTACCCACCTTCAGGATCGCCTCGACTGCGCATGCCGCGGCCAGCCGATGCCGATGCCGGCGGATCGCGCATTCGCCGAGGTGATGAGCAGGTTTTCCATTCCGCGCGAGTTGCCGCAGGCGCTGCTTGAAGGGCTTGCATGGGATGCGCAGGGCCGGCGCTATGAAACCTTGTCCGAGCTTTGCGATTATGGCGCACGCGTCGCCGGCACCGTCGGTGCCATGATGTCGCTGGTGATGGGACAACGCACGCCGGAGATTGTCGCGCGGGCCTGCGATCTCGGCGTCGCGATGCAACTGACGAATATCGCGCGCGACGTGGGCGAAGATGCCCGCGCCGGACGGCTTTATCTGCCGCTGCAATGGCTTCGTGAATCAGGCATCGATCCTGATTGCTGGCTGGCAAATCCGCAGTTCAATTCCGAAATCGCTGCGATCGTCCAGCGGCTGCTCGATACGGCCGATGCGCTTTACGATCGCGCAACCCATGGCATTCAGAATCTGCCGTCATCATGCCGTCCGGGAATTTATGCAGCGCGTGCGCTCTATGCCGAGATCGGGCGGGAAGTTGAACGCAGGGGACTGAATTCGGTCGATGGCCGCGCGGTCGTCTCGGGAAAGCGAAAACTCGCCGTTCTGGCGCAGACACTTGGATTGCTGCAAACTGAATGGGCACCAGCAAAGCGTTTGCCGTTTGCAATCGCGGAATTGAAAGAAACCCGCTTCCTGATCGATGCGGTGCGGACAACACCCTCGCCGCAGCGCTCGCGCACAGTCGAGGATCGCGTTGTCTGGGTCATCGAACTTTTTGAACGCCTCGAGCGCCGCGATCAGATGCAGCGCGGCCGTCTCACCTCCTGAAGCGCGTGACGATGTTGGACAAACCAGACGCCAATTCCGCCGAGGAACATCGCGCTCTGGCGCGCGATTGGTTCGAATCGCTGCGCGATCGGATTTGTCGCGAGCTTGAAGAGCTTGAACGTGAAGCGCCGGCGGCTCTGTTTCCCGGCGAGCCGGCGAAGTTCACATTCAAACCATGGACGCGCGCAACTAGCAGCGGCGGCGGCGTCGGCGGATTTCTCAACGGCGGGCGGCTGTTCGAGAAGTGCGGCGTTCATACGTCGTCTGCGAATGGGACGTTGACGCCCGAGATGGCAAAAAACCTTCCAGGCAACGGCAAGCAACTCGATTACGTCTCCACAAGTATCAGCCTCATCATTCATCCGCGCAGTCCGCGGATTCCAACCGTGCATTTGAACACGCGGTATCTCTCGACGGCTCAGGGCTGGTTTGGCGGCGGCGCAGACCTGACGCCTCTGCTTGCGGATCAGCGGCGGCAAGATGCGCCGGACGCCGCGCTATTTCATGCCGCGATGCGCGACGCTTGCGATGCGCATGATTCGGGTTACTACGATAAGTTCAAGGAATGGGCCGACAAATATTTCTATCTGCCCCATCGCAACACGGCTCGCGGCGTCGGCGGCATTTTCTACGATCATCTCAACACCGGAGATTTTGCGCGCGATTTCGCTTTCACGCGCGACGTCGGGCAGGCTCTGCTCGACGTGTATCCGAGGATCGTCCGCAAGCGCATGACCGAGCCGTGGACGCCTGCCGAGCGCGAAGAACAACTGGCGTTTCGCGGACTCTATGTTGAATTCAATCTGCTGTACGACAAGGGCACCATGTTCGGGCTTCAGACCGGCGGCAATATCGAAACCATCTTGAGCTCGATGCCGCCGATGGTGAGCTGGTCTTGAAAACGGCGCGACTGTCGGAACGGAAACTTGCAGCACGCATTTCCGGTATCTCAATCGCGTTATTCGAAACTTTTGGCCGCTGCATTTAAAGAGGCATGCTATGGACGGTTATATCGGTTTTATTGAGTTCTTCGTCGTTGTGCTGTTTGCGCTCGCATGGGCCATTCTGGAGTGGCAGGGCCGTCGGCTCGATCGCATGAAAGCAGAAGGAGCGGGCCAGAAAAAGTCAGCCGGCCGGCGATCTAACGCCTTGCGCGCGGCATCCGGAACGGCAGCATCGCCTGCACCAAAGGCGAAGAAAAGCGGTCGAGCGAAAGGCTCTCGTGCATCAGTTCGACCTGTTCGCCAAACAGGCGCGCGGACAAAAGCGAGCGGGCGTAAAACGGGGCGTCGGTAAGGGTCTTGATGACTCGCGCATCGCGCCCTTCGGAGCGAATGCTGCGCGCCACTCGCCAGCCGCTGCGTTTCAGTGGCATGGTCGGCGCAGCATCGAATTGCGTCATCGTCCCGGCCGGATCGAATTTCAAAGCCAGAGCGGTACAGCCGCCGCCACGATTT
Organism: Hyphomicrobiales bacterium; assembly: GCA_038241045.1. Classification (GTDB taxonomy): domain Bacteria; phylum Pseudomonadota; class Alphaproteobacteria; order Rhizobiales; family Xanthobacteraceae; genus Afipia. The sequence goes on from JBBRGE010000084.1 coordinate 5,046, forward strand.
TTTGTCTCATAGAGGACCGCCGTGCCGTTCTGCATCGCCGCGCGCGACCATTCCCAGTTCACAAAGCCCTTTTCGAGCGGCGAGTCGCCTGTGTTCATGTCGAGATAGCCATCGCCTTGCCAGCACATCTTGGGGTGATCGAGCGCGACCTCGACGCGCGCTGCCGGGGCGATGGGCCACCATGTGTGGTTGCCATTTGCATTCAGCGTGAACGCGGTGTCCGTGATTGCTGCCGGACGAACACGAATTGTCCCGCGAATGCGCGAAGGTATTGGCACGGTGATTTCATCGACCGAGATGGTCAGCGCGCTGCCGTCCCACGACAGGCTGCTCGGTCCAATGGTGAATGAGTCGGTCGAGCGCTCAACGCTGGTTTTTGGACGCTCCGTCATAGCCCAGCGTTTTTGTTTGCCGTAAAGCGCGACGTTCAGCGCGCAATGATTCAGCGGATCGGCAGGCGCTTTGCGTCTGGCCCAGGCGTAATAGGGTGAGAACACGCTGCCGATGAAGGCGATGATCGTGATGCCGTGCTGGCCATCGTCGCTCAGCGCATCGACATACCACCACGCATATCCGTCGTTCGCGACGTCCTGATCGAAGCCTGCATTCGAATCCTGAAAGAAAGCTGGAGCCTGCAAGACGCTCATGCGCGCGACCGAAGCTTGCTCGCGGCCTGAGCCGATGCGCTGCTCGTCGTATTGTGTGCGCGTTCAAAATCTTTCATCACACTTGCCGCCGCCGCCCGACCGGACAACGCCGCCATCGGCACGCCGGGGCCGGGATGGACGCTGCCGCCCGCAAGGTAGAGGCCGGGAATTTTTGTTCTGCAGCCCGGGCGTTGAAACGACGCCATCCAGCCGTGCGAACTGCGGCCATACAGCGCGCCGCCGGTTGCGGGGAATAATTTGTTAAAGTCGCTCGGCGTGGTGACGCGCGTCGTCTCCGGTTGCCGGTCGATCTGCAAGCCGCATCGCGCAAGCGTGCTGAATGTCCGGTCCGCGCATTGCGCGATCTCGGTCGTGTCGTACTCATGACGGTCGCCGATCGGTGGCGCATTGACCAGAACCAGCAATCGCTCATCGCCGCCGGGGTTTTCGTGAGCATCGTCATCGGTACGGTCCTGCGCACAAACATAAACGGTTGGTTCGCGTGGCAATTCATTGCGACGGAAAATATCGTCGAATTCGGCTCGGTAGTCGCGCGAGAAAAAGACAGAATGGCGGCCGAGCGGAAATCCGCTCGCCTTGGTGACCATGCTCCAGGTCACGGCCGACAACGAACGTGCTCCTTGCGAAATGGCAGGCGCGGCGCGCGATATCGCATCGCCAAAGAGGCCGGTGGCGATTGCCGATACGTCGGAGTTCATGACTACGGCATCGGCATCGATGCGCTCACCATTGGTAAGCACGACGCCTGACGTTCGGCCCGACGATGTCACGACCTCACGAACTTCCGCGCCATATTGAATTTTGGCACCCAGATTTGTCGCGCAATCCGCCAGCGCCTGAGCGAGTGCAAACATGCCGCCCTCGATGCTCCACACGCCTTCGCGCTCGACATGCGCGACCAGCATCAGTGTCGCCGACGCATCGAATGGCGAGGAGCCGCAATAGGTGGCGTAGCGGCCGAACAACTGGCGCAGGCGCGGGTCATGAAAATAGTCTCCAAGCGCGTTCCACATCGTCGTGAACGGCTTGATCTGCGGCAGTTCCATCAGGCCGCGCATGCCGTTGCCGGCGATCAGTGAACCCATGCTCGGGCTAGAGGTCCGCAGGAACGGCTTTTCGAGGATGTCGTAGATGCGGCGGCTGTCGGCGCAGAACTTTCGATAGCGTGCGGCCTCGGCAATTCCTGCGAATTCTCCGATGGCATCTTCTGACCGTTGATGGTCGGCAAACAGATCGAAACGATCGCGCTCGTTCCAGGCGTGCCGAGCCAGAATTTCAAGCGGCCTGAGTTGAACAACCTCACCGAACGTCTTGCCCAAATCCGCAAAAAGTTCGTCGAACACCCAGCGCATGGTGAACACGGTGGGACCGCTATCGATATGCGCCGATCCGAATTCGATCTGCCGCATTTTGCCGCCGGGCGTCGCCGCGCGCTCAAGAACAGTCACATCGAGGCCGCGTGCTGCAAGTGCGAGAGCGGATGTCAGACCCGCAACGCCGGCACCAACGATGACCACCCGTTCCGTTCGCATCAGCAGCAACGCCTTCTGGTCTGATCGGTTGACGAGTGTCTATATTTATTGACACTCGTCAATGACAAGGTAGATTGACGTTTGTCGAATGGATCAATGGGAGCACGCCATGGATGTCACCGCCAAGATCGAAAACGCTCTCAACGAAGCGATTGCTCTGGCGGACATTCCGGGTTGCCCGCCGCGATTGGCGGCCGCGATGCGTCATGCGGTGTTTCCTCGCGGCGCCCGAATCCGGCCTCGGCTTTGTCACGCTGTCGCCTCTGCGTGCGGAGAAGAACACCATCCTGCCACAACGGCTGCAGGCGCGGCCCTTGAGCTTTTGCACTGTGCATCGCTGGTTCACGACGATCTTCCTTGTTTTGACGCGGCTGATACGCGACGCGGACGTCCCTCGATTCACAAGGCTTTCGGTGAACCGCTTGCGGTTCTGACCGGTGACGCGCTGATCGTGCTGGCGTTCCAGACACTCTCGCGTGTGACATGCGCGCCGGAACGGCTAGCGCTGCTGACGTTGACGGTTGCGCGCTCGGTTGGCGTGCCGTCGGGTATCGTCGCG
>JBBRGE010000085.1:0-7730 GCA_038241045.1 Hyphomicrobiales bacterium
AACAGCTCCATCAGCGCATCCGACAAATCGCCGGATGAAAAACTCGCAAGCGATGTTTTATCGTGAAGCGCGGGCACAAGCCACGTCTCATAATTTTGCGCCAATACCGCATCCGACAGATCCGGCCATTCGCCGGGCGATGCCGCACGCAAGAACATCACGCGGTCGCGCCACTGCTTCAACGGCTTCGGCCACGGCAGCCGCTCGATGCCCGCCGCAACAAAGCCTTCTGCAAGAACGCGAGCGGTAGTTTCAGAAGGCTTCACCGGCAATGTCTGCTCGGACAGCGTGATCGCATGCAGCTTCTTCCTGCGCCGCGCGCGCAACGCCATCGCGGATGGGTCGAACCTGACCTCATCATCCAGTTCAATGTGATAGGAAAATTGCATCTCGATCTCGCCAACCGTGATCGGCGCGGCCAGAAGAATGCGACCGTTCGCGGCGGTGCCGGTGAGTTCGGCGACTGCGATGTAGGGTGATTTCGCCAGCGCGGAAGTTTGGTCGACGCTGGCACCGCGCCCGTTAGCCAGTACGAACGATCCGTTGCCACGGTTGCGCGCGACACGATCCGGAAACGCCAGCGCCAGCATCCAGCCGGTCGATAGCGACATCTCCGTCGTCAGCAACTCCTCATTGGTTGCAACTTGCGACGCCCAGCGCTGCGCGAGTTGCTTTGCGCTTTGCGCGCGCTGCGAACGGTCGCGCCGAAAATTTTCAAGCCGTGCGTCGAGATCGGCGCTGTCACCGCCGAGACCGCGCTCGGTGAGAATAGCCGCAATGCGCGCCGCCTCGTCGCCTGCACCAAGCCGATGCGAATCCACGATCATGCGCGCAAGACGCGGCGGCAGCGCCAGCGCGCGCAGGCTTTTGCCTTCCGGCGTGATGCGGCCTTCATCGTCGAGCGCATTGAGTTCACGCAGCAGGTTGCGCGCTTCGGTGAGCGCCGGTGCCGGCGGAGCATCGAGAAACGCTAGGCTCAAAGGGTCGCTGACGCCCCATTGCGCGAGATCCAAAACTAACGACGACAGATCGGCCGACAGAATTTCCGGCCGCGTGTAAGGTTCAAACGACGCGGTCTGCGGTTCGTCCCACAATCGATAACACACGCCGGGTTCGGTTCGCCCCGCACGGCCACGGCGTTGATCGACCGCCGCGCGCGACGCGCGAATGGTTTCCAGCCGCGTGAGACCGATGTCAGGCTCATAGCGCGGCACCCGCGCCACGCCTGAGTCCACCACGATACGAACGCCGTCGATGGTCAGCGACGTCTCCGCGATTGATGTCGCAAGCACGACTTTGCGCGTGCCTTTCGATGCAGGCGCAATCGCGCGATCCTGCACTGCAGAGTCGAGCGCGCCGAATAATGGGACGATCTCAATGTTCGAATCGCTGACGCGTTCGCGCAGAAAAATTTCCGCGCGTCGGATTTCGGCAGCGCCCGGAAGGAAAGCCAACACCGAACCGGCGTCCGCGCGCAGCGCCGCGGCAATCGCATCGGCCATCTGGCGCTCAAGCTGCACATCCGGCTTGCGTCCCAGATAACGAGTCTCAACGGGATAGGCCCGGCCTTCGCTGGCGATCACCGGCGCATCGCCAAGCAATTTGGCGACACGCGCGCCATCAAGCGTCGCCGACATCACGAGGATGCGCAAATCTTCACGTAACCCCTGCTGCGCGTCACGCGCCAGCGCCAATCCCAGATCGGCATCCAGCGAGCGCTCATGAAACTCGTCGAACAGGACTGCGGCGACGCCGCTCAATTCCGGGTCATCGAGAATCTGTCGCGAGAAAATGCCTTCGGTGACGACTTCGATTCGGGTGTTGCGCGAAATCTTCGAGCCGAAGCGCACGCGATAACCGACGGTGTCGCCCGCCTTTTCACCAAGCGTCTGCGCCATGCGTTCGGCGGCCGCACGCGCTGCGATGCGCCGCGGCTCCAGCACGATGATTTTTTTGTCTGCAACCCACGGCGCACCGAGCAATGCCAACGGTACGCGCGTGGTTTTGCCGGCGCCGGGAGGTGCTACGAGAACAGCAGTGTTGCTGCGCGCAAGCGTTGATATGATCTCGCTAAGAACGTCGTCGATGGGGAGGGGTGATGAAAAATCCATGACCGATTTTATCTTCATCTTCGTCATGGCCGGGCCTGACCCGGCCATCCACGTCTTGTTTCTTTACTAGTAAAGACGTGGATGCCCGGCACAAGGCCGGGCATGACGGTTGGAGGGATCGGCGATTGCGGTATTAGATCGCCCCTCGCCCCACGCTCTCATAAATAAAGCCGAGCGCTTCCATGTCCTCGCGGCGATAGATGTTGCGCAAGTCAACGATCACCGGTTGCGCCATCTCGCGTTTCAATCGCACAAGATCGAGCGCGCGAAACTGCACCCATTCGGTGACGATCACCAGCGCGTCCGCACCCTTGGCGCAGTCGTAAGCGTCGCCAGCATACTCCACGTTCGGCAATTCGTGCTTTGCCGCATCCATGCCGACCGGATCGTAGGCGCGGACTTTCGCGCCGAGATCGAGCAGCCCCGTCACCAGCGGGATTGACGGCGCTTCGCGCATGTCGTCGGTGTCCGGCTTGAAGGTGAGACCCAGCACCGCGATCGTCTTGCCGCGAATGTTGCCCCCCAATGCGGACGCGACCTTGCGCGCCATCGCGCGCTTGCGGTTGTCGTTGACGGCTAGCACCGCCTCGACGATGCGCAGCGGCACGTCATGATCGAGCGCGGTCTTCACCAGCGCGCGGGTATCCTTGGGAAAACACGAGCCACCGAATCCCGGACCGGCATTGAGAAATTTCGAGCCAATGCGATTGTCGAGACCGATGCCGCGCGCGACTTCCTGCACATCGGCGCCGACTTTTTCGGCCAGATCCGCCATCTCGTTAATGAAGGTGATCTTGGTCGCCAGAAAAGCATTCGCCGCATATTTGATGAGTTCGGCGGTGCGGCGCTCGGTGAACATGATCGGAGCTTGATTCAAATAAAGCGGACGATAGACGTCGCCGAGAATTTTTCGCGCACGCTCATCCGTCGTGCCAACGACAATGCGATCTGGATGTTTGAAGTCGCGGATCGCAGCACCTTCGCGCAGAAATTCTGGATTCGACGCGACCGCAAACTCCGCCTTCGGGTTAGCCTCGGCAATGATGCGCTCGACCTCGTCGCCGGTACCGACCGGTACGGTCGATTTGGTGACGACGACCGTGAAACCTTTCAACGCCTTTGCGATGTCGCGCGCAGCCGCGTGCACATACGTCAGGTCCGCGTGGCCATCGCCGCGCCGCGATGGCGTGCCGACCGCGATGAACACAGCGTCTGCTTCACCAACAGGCCCGGCGAGATCGGTGATGAAATCGAGCCGCCCCGCTTTGACAGAATCCGCAACAAGGCGATCGAGATCGGGTTCGAAAATCGGAATGGTGCCGTGGTTCAGCGCCGCGATCTTGGCCGCATCGGTATCCACGCAGGTCACGCGATGGCCGAAATCGGCGAAGCAGGCGCCGGACACCAGCCCCACATAACCCGTGCCAATCATGGCAATCCGCATGCAACAACCCGCCCGAAATGGTTAACGCGAAAGCGCTGTTTTCGCCGGTCTCTTAGCGCGTTTTCAGCGAAAGAGGCACAACATTTGTATGAATAAAGAAGAATGAAACGCCTGCGCAGGATAATGGCGCAGGTTGGGATCGAGAACGCACCGAAACGAGACAGCATGAGCAATTCCGGGACATCCTCCACCGCATTCGCGCCCGCCTCCGAGCGCATCGACTGGGTCGATTACGCCAAGGGCATCTGCATCATCATGGTGGTGATGATGCATTCGACGCTCGGCGTGGAAGCATCCGCCGGCAAGCATGGCTTCATGCATCTGGCGGTCGAGTTCGCCAAGCCGTTTCGTATGCCGGATTTCTTCCTGCTCTCGGGTCTGTTTCTGGCGCGGGTAATCGATCGCGACTGGCGGACCTATCTGGACCGCAAGGTGGTGCATTTTTTCTATTTCTATTTCCTCTGGGTCGCGATCCAGTTCGCGTTCAAGGCCCCAAGTTTTGCCGCCGAACAGGGCTGGACGCATGTTGGCGTCATGTATCTCGAAACCTTCATCGAGCCGTTCGGCACGCTGTGGTTCATCTACATGCTGCCGGTGTTCTTCGTGCTGACCAAGGCGACGCTTCGGGTACCGGCGTGCATGATTCTTGGTGCCGCCGCGACGCTTGAGATGGCGTACATCCAGACCGGCTGGACCGCGATCGACGAATTCGCCGCGCGCTTCGTCTATTTCTATGCGGGCTATCTGTTCGCCAATACCATTTTCAAATTTGCGGCGAATGTTCAGACGCGGCAGTGGCTCGCACTTTTGGCATTCGCAGCTTGGTCGCTGATCAACGGCCTGCTGGTGTTCGCCGACGTTGCGGTTCTGCCCGGCGTGTCTTTGGTGCTCGGATTTGCCGGTGCGCTCGCCGTCATTACAGCAGGCGCGCTGCTGGCGAAGGCGAACTGGCTCGGCGCGATCAGATATTGCGGCGAGCATTCCATCGTCATCTATCTCGCGTTCTTCCTGCCGATGGTGGTGGTGCGCGTGGTGCTCCTCAAAACCGGAATCATTGCGGATATCGGCGTCGTGTCGCTGATCGACACGATTGCGGGCGTCATTGGCGCGCTGGCGATCTGGCACTTTGCAATGCGCACCGGATTAAGTTTCCTGTTCGTGCGGCCGCAGCGCTACTGGATCGCGCCGAAGCAGTCGCGCCAGACGCATCAGGCGGCGGAATAGGCCCATCTTTTCGGTTAGGAACCGCGCCGCAACGGGTGTCAATTCGGGGAGAAATCCCTAAGTTGCGGCCATGCCGAAAAAGCCTGCCCCCAAGACGCCCACTGCCGCGAAAGCGCCTGCCAAATCCGCGCCCAAAACGCCGCCGCCGAAGGCTAACGCTGCGAAGCAGCCCGCCAAAGGCGACCACGTCTTTCTGGTCGATGGCTCGGGATATATTTTTCGCGCCTATCACGCGCTGCCGCCGCTGAACCGCAAATCCGACGGCCTCCAAGTCAATGCCGTGCTCGGCTTCTGCAACATGCTGTGGAAACTGATGCGCGACATGCCGCCGGACAATCGGCCGACGCATCTGGCGATCATCTTCGACAAATCCGAGAAGACGTTTCGCAACAATTTCTATCCCGAGTACAAGGCGCACCGCCCACCCGCGCCCGATGATCTCATTCCGCAGTTTGCACTCATTCGTGAAGCGGTGCTGGCGTTCGACCTGCCGTGCATCGAGCAAATTGGTTTCGAGGCTGACGATCTGATCGCAACTTACGTGCGCGAAGCGGGCGAGCGTGGCGCTACGGCAACCATCGTCTCCAGCGACAAAGATCTGATGCAGCTGGTCACTAAAAATGTGTCGATGTACGACACCATGAAGGATCGCCGCATTGGTATTCCCGAAGTAATCGAAAAGTTCGGCGTGCCGCCCGAAAAAGTCGTCGAGGTGCAGGCGCTGGCGGGCGACTCGGTCGATAACGTGCCGGGTGTGCCGGGGATCGGCATCAAGACTGCCGCGCAACTGATCGTCGAATATGGCGATCTCGAAACTCTGTTGAAACGTGCCGGGGAGATCAAGCAACCGAAGCGCCGCGAGTCCCTCATCGAACATGCCGAGAAAGCGCGCATCTCGCGCCGCCTTGTGCAGCTCGACGATCACGTGAAGCTCGACGTACCGCTGGACGATCTCGCGGTGCACGAGCCGGATTCGCGCAAGCTCATCGCATTTCTCAAAGCGATGGAATTTACAACACTCACGCGGCGCGTCGCGGACTATTCCAAGATCGATCCCGCGGATGTCGACGCCGACACAAAGATGATGAGCAGTGCCGCCAAAGGTGCAAAACCTGCCTCGCAGGTAGAATCTTCTGATGCGACGACTCAACCTAAGTCATCTGCTAATTCCAGCGGCGTCACATCGACTCCGCAGTCGCTCGCCACGTCACGCGCCGACATCGCGCGCAAGACAAAAATAGACCGCAGCAAATATACGACCATCCGCACGCTCGATCAGTTGAATAAGTGGATCGCAGGCGCGCATGAGATAGGTCACGTCTGCGTGGATACCGAAACCACGAGCCTCGACCCGATGCAGGCAGAGCTGTGCGGCTTCTCAATCGCGCTTGGCCCGAATGAAGCTTGTTACGTGCCGCTGATTCACAAGCAAGGCGGCGACGGCGCGGGATTATTCGCGGGTGGCGTCGCGCCGGATCAGATGAAATCCGCCGCCGCCATAAATGCGATCAAACCGCTGCTGGAAAACACCAGCATTCTCAAGATCGGCCAGAATCTGAAATTCGACGCGCTGGTGTTCGCGCAGCATGGCATCGCGATGAAGTGCATAGATGACACCATGCTGATGTCCTACATCCTAGATGCCGGGCGCGGTTCACACGGCATGGACGCGATGAGCGAGAAATATCTCGGCCACGCCCCGGTCGCGTTCTCGGAAGTTGCAGGCCCCGGCAAAAACCAGATCAGTTTCGATCATGTGTCCATCGAGAAGGCGACCGAATATGCCGCCGAAGACGCAGATGTGACATTGCGATTGTGGAACGTGCTGAAGCCGCGCCTCGTCTCCGAGCGCATGAACACGCCTTACGAAACTTTGGAGCGGCCGATGGCCGGCGTGCTGGCGCGCATGGAAGGCCGCGGGATTTCGGTGGATCGTCAGGTGCTCTCACGATTGTCCGGCGAATTCGCGCAGACTGCAGCGCGGCTGGAGGCCGACATTCGCGAGATGGCGGGCGAACCGGTCAATCCCGGCAGCCCCAAACAACTTGGCGATATTATTTTTGGCAAGATGGGATTGCCGGGCGGCAGCAAAACCAAGACCGGCGCGTGGTCCACCTCCGCCTCGATCCTCGAAGACCTGGCCGAGGAAGGTCATGAATTTCCGCGGCGCATTCTCGACTGGCGTCAGGTCTCGAAATTGAAATCGACCTACACGGATGCACTGCCGGAATATATCAATCCGCGCACCAAACGCGTTCATACGTCCTACTCGCTGGCGTCCACCACCACCGGCCGCCTGTCGTCGTCCGAGCCGAACCTGCAGAACATTCCGGTGCGCACCGAGGACGGCCGCAAAATCCGAAAAGCGTTTATCGCAATTCCCGGCCATAAACTCGTGTCAGCGGATTATTCGCAAATCGAATTGCGGCTGCTGGCCGAGATCGCGGACATTTCGACTCTTAAACAAGCGTTCCGCGACGGCCTCGACATTCACGCCATGACAGCATCTGAAATGTTCGGCGTGCCCATCAAGGATATGCCGAGCGAAGTGCGCCGCCGTGCGAAAGCGATCAACTTCGGAATCATCTACGGCATCTCAGCATTCGGTCTGGCGAACCAGCTTGGTATTCCGCGCGAGGAAGCCGGCGCCTACATCAAGAAATATTTCGAACGTTTTCCGGGAATCCGCGCCTACATGGATGCGACGCGCGATTTCTGCCGCGAACATGGTTACGTCGAGACGCTGTTCGGGCGGAAGTGTCACTACCCGGATATCAAATCGCCGAACCCTTCGGTGCGCGCCTTCAACGAACGCGCGGCGATCAATGCGCGCCTGCAAGGCACCGCCGCCGACATCATCCGCCGCGCCATGATCCGGATGGAAGACGCGCTGGCAGAGAAGAAACTGTCGGCGCAGATGCTGTTGCAGGTGCACGACGAACTGATCTTCG
>JBBRGE010000086.1:0-7674 GCA_038241045.1 Hyphomicrobiales bacterium
GCACCTGTTCCTCGCGACCGGCTTTCACCAATCTGTTGGTTGCGTCTTCGATCGCGGTGCTGACACGTTCGGTAAATTCGTCGCGTCCAAGTCCGGGCGGAATGGGATCGAGAAACTCGACGACGAGCGTGCCGGGGTAGCGCAAAAATGTTCGCCGGGGCCAAAACAAACCGGAATTGAGCGCGACCGGCAAACACATCACGCCGCAATCGACGTAAATCTGGCTGACGCCGAGCTTGTAATTTGGCGGTGCCCCGACAGCCCTGCGCGTACCCTCCGGGAATATGATGAGTTGGCGTCCCTTCGCCACTTCATCGCGCGCACGCCGCGCCATTTCCATGAGCGTTCGGCCACCCGCTCCGCGTTTGACGCCGATCATATTCGACTTGACGAGGTACCAGCCAAACAGCGGAATCCAGCGCAACTCGCGTTTCAAAATATAAAGCGGCTCATCGAAGAATTGCAGCATCGCGAAGGTTTCCCAGGCCGACTGATGCTTCGGCGCGATGAGCATCGGACCTTGGGTGATTTTCTCCAGCCCGCGATACTCGACCCTGGTGTTGCAGATGATCCGCATCCACCAGATGCTGGTGCGGCCCCAGTTTTTGGCAATCCACATGATGCCCCCGCGCGGCATCGCGTATGTCGGGATCCCGAGCAGCACCCAGAATGTCAGGTTGAGATAGAAAACGACATTGTAGATCAGCGAACGGACAAAAATCGAAACCATTTAACAAACCCGATCATTTGGCAGAGACGGTCGCGGACGTCGCAACCGGCGAGTTGTCGCTGGCGTCCAGCCTGTCGCTCACGCCGACGCCGCCCAAGGCGAGACGCAATTCCGCAAACAGAAATTTCACATACTCCGATAGCAGGAGCCGCAGCGCCGCGCCACTCGTCCACCACGGCTCATCGCGCCATTTGTCGCCGATGACCGAGAACGGAATGAGCTTGATCTCCGGCATCGCGCTCGACAGTTCGACAATGGCGCGCGGCATGTGATAGTTCGACGTCACCACGATCAGGGACTGAAAGCCGCGTTCCACCGCCCAACGGCGCGTTTCGGTAGCATTGCTTCTTGTGTTCACCGCGGAGCGATCGAGATCGACGCAGCACGCAAGCAGCCGCTGGCTGTCCGGCAGTGAGCGCTGGATGTCGTTGAAGCCGTTGGTCGGATGAACGCCTGAAATCAGCAGCCGCTTTCCGTACCCGCCCGCGAGCAATTCCATCGCGTCCGACACCCGCGACGATCCGCCAGTCAAAACCACGATGCCGTCGGCGTTTTGCGACGGTTTCATTTCGGCTGAATTGACCTGCGAGAGAAACCAGCCAAATCCAAGACAGCCCAGCGCCAGCACGGTCGTTGCGAATGTCAAGGCCGTGCGCCATCGGCGCGGCCTGCTTTCACCACGGCTCCCGTCGTCCGATCCTCTTGCGCCTTGTGAACTCATGTCGTCCCGCTGCAATCCCTGCCGCAAGCCTATCTTAAATTCCGGCGCGGTTGTGACTTCAAATTGGCGCTCAGTCGATCTCTTCAAGCGTGGCGAACAGCGTCCGGCGCGACGTCCATGCTGTGACCGCTGCGATCATCACGGCCTGAGCCGCGAGTGCAAGATAGCCCGACGCAGGCAGCGCAAACGTCCCCAGTAATGCGGCGAACTGATCGCCGACCGGCGTGCCGGAAAACCAGCCGGCGATGGATTCCGAGAAACCGAATGTGAGCATCGCCGCGATTCCGCCGATCAGCCCACCTTCGAGGCCAAGGCGCAAAAAATGCCGCAGAAAGCGATTGGCGATATAGCGATCCTGCGCACCGACGAAATGTAGCACTTCGACGATAGGCCGGTTCGCCGCCATCGCGCCGCGGGTCGCAAATGACACCGAGATGATGGTCGCCAGCACAACAAGAATGAGAATGCCTGTGCCGGCAAAGACGATGGCGCCCGTCATCGACCGCATCCGCTCGATCCATGCGCGGTGGTCATCGACGCTCGCTGCGGGCGTGACTTGAGTTACGCTGCGGCGCAAGGCTGCGAGATCCGGGGTTGCTCCCGGCGCGACCCGCGCGACGATCACTCTCGGCACAGGAAGGTCGTCGAGCACAAGCCCCGTGCCAAGCCACGGCTCCAGCAGCTTGGCGGATTCCTCCGCCGTGTAAGGGCGCACATCGAGTATTCCCGGCTGGCCTCGTATTGCGTTGGAGACGGCTTTGGCGTCGCGCTCAAGATCGCGGCCAGGCGTCGGACGAATTTGTATCGTCAATTCGCTTGCGACTTCGGATTGCCATTCGGACGCGGATGCGCGCACCAGCAGCACCGCACCGGTCGTGATCGAGGCCAGGAAAGTCATGATCGCCACAACGGCGATCAGCGCACGGCCGGCGATCGATCCACGCGGAACGATTGGCGAGGTATTGCGCGCGATTGCGCCGGAATCTGACGTCTCGTCGCCAAGATCCATCATTGCGCCAAACTCTCGATTTTCATTCTAATCATAAATATGCAACCGCGATTCATGCAGCACCATGCGGCGCGCTTCATACTGATCCATCAACGCAATGTCATGCGTCGCAATGATGACGGCGGTGCCGGTGGTGTTCAATTGGATAAACAGGCTGAGCAGCCGCTTCGCCAACGATGGATCGACGTTGCCGGTGGGCTCGTCCGCAAGAAGCAGTTGCGGACGCGCGATGACGGCACGTGCGATGGCGGCGCGCTGTTTTTCACCGCCGGATAATATTGGCGGCAGCGCGTCCATTCGGTGTCCCAGTCCGACCCACTTCAGGAGGTCGATGACTTCGCGGCGATAGCTCGATTCGTCACGGCCCATCACGCGGAACGGCAGCGCGACGTTTTCATAGGTCGTCATGTGATCGAGCAGCCGGAAATCCTGCAACACGATCCCGATCCGCGAGCGCAAATCAGCGCGGGAACCCTTGTCGAGCAGCGACACGTCATTGCCGAACAGATTGACCAGGCCGCGCGTCGGCCGCAGCGACAGAAACAGCATGCGCAATAGGGACGTCTTGCCGGCTCCCGACGGGCCGGTGAGAAATTGAAACGAGTGCGGCGGAATCTGGAACGTCAGGTCGCGCAAAATCTCGGGTCCAAGCCCGTAGCGCAAACCGACATTTTCGAAGCGGACCAAGCCTAGCTCCGTTCGATGCGAGCAAAAATGGCGCGACCGTCGAAGGCCGACCCGAACGCGCCACGCAGGCCACCAATAAATAACGTTGCGGCCGTTATGGTTTCCGATTCGTTAACGGACGGCGGATAGCCTTGACGCGGTCTCACTTTGGCGATTCGTCCCATGCAAATTGTCTGCCCTCACTGTACGACATCTTATGCCGTCAACCCGGCCAATTTCGGCGACGCCGGGCGCAAGGTACGTTGCGCCCGCTGCCAAGAAGTGTGGCAGGCACGGCCGGAACCCATTCCGACTATGGTAGGTGCCGGAGCGAACGCCGATTTTTCTCATCGCCATGACGACGCGCCGAGCGAACCAGCATGGCCGGAGGCCGACACCCCCCATATCGACAGCCCATCCATTTCGGGCGACTGGCCTGACCCGCGCATATCCCGCGCCGCGGATGATTCCGATGCCCATTGGCCTGCTGCTGCTCAGCAGGACGACGCAGCGGATCACAACGACCAACGCAAGCCATCGCGATTCCGCAGTCTTGGACGCCCGATTGTGCCTTTCGGGCGTCTAAAATGGCCGGCCGCATTTCCGGCTCCCGGCCTCAACACCGCATGCGTCGCAATGGGCATCATGGCGTTTTCGCTTATCATCTGGCGCGGCGACGTCGTGCGGCTGATGCCGCAGACCGCTGCGTTCTTCAAGATGGCCGGCATAGGTGTGAATTTACGCGGCCTCGCCATCGAGGATGTGAAAATCACCACCGAAATGGCGGGTAACAAACCGGTCCTTCTGATCGAGGGCACGATTACCGATATCTCGCGCAAGGCCGTCGAAATCCCGCGGTTACGGTTTATCGTCCGTGACGCGAAGGGGTCCGATATTTATGCGTGGAACGCGGTGCTCGAACAGCCGTCCCTTATTCCTGGCGAGAAAGCGTCGTTCAAGACGAGACTAGCGGCGCCGCCTGCCGAAGGCCGCGAAATTGCCGTGAGGTTCTTCCACAAGCTGGATCTGGCAACCGGAGGAACCTGATGTCGCGCGTTCTCATCGCCGACGACGAGGAATCGATGCGGACGCTGGTCGCCCGCGCGATTGCGATGGATGGGCACAAAACCGTCACTGCGGAAGATGGCGCAGAAGCGCTTGAGATTATCGCCCGCGAGAACGGTGCATTCGACCTGCTGCTCACCGACATTCAGATGCCCGTCATGGACGGCATCGCGCTCGCACTTGCGGCGGCGCGTGATTATCCCCGGCTCGTGATTCTTCTGATGACCGGATTCGCCGACCAGCGGGAGCGGGCATCGGGCCTCAACGCTATCGTGCATGACGTGATTACCAAGCCATTTGCGGTCGCCGATATTCGCACCGCAGTCGCCGACGCCTTGGCGTCGCGCAAGCCGGACTGAATCCGGCAGCCGCGTCATTCGGCCAATTGCGACGCAATTTCGCTCGGACGCAGCGTCAGCCGCGACAACACGAATGCAATAACGGCACACACCGCAATCGTCGTGACCATCGGCAATGCCGTGCCGTTGAAAAACACGCTTGCAGTCGCAATCATCACGGCACCCGTCATCATCTGCAGCGTCCCGCCCAACGCCGACGCCATGCCTGCAATCGGTCCGTGGTCTTCGAGCGAAAGCACCATGGTGGAGGGAATGACCAGACCGAGCCAAGCGAACGCGACAAACAACAGCGCCATCAGCACCGCCAGATTATCGACGCCGGACGCAATGACCGCGAACATCACGACCGACATCGCGGTGTAGCAGGCGACCGCGACCGACACGACGCGCGCGATGCCAAAACGTTCGGCCAGATAGCCGCTGAACTGCGACGCGCCGATGAAGCCGATGGCGTTGACCGAAAATGCGAGACTGTATTGCGTCGGCGTCAGTCCGAAATGGCCGACATAGATGAAGGACGAACTGGCGAGAAACGCAAAGAAGCTCGCCATCCCAAAGCCGCCGATGAAGGTCAGCCCGAGGAAGCGCCAGTCGCGAAGCAAGATGCCGAAACCATCGAGCACGCTACGCACGCTGACCTCAACGCGATCTTCCGGCGGGCGCGTCTCTTTCAAAACAAATGCAACCAGCAGAAACGAAAATATCGCCGCGATCGTCACGGCAACAAACACCGCGCGCCAGCCGAACGGCACGATCAACGCGCTGCCCGTGAGCGGCGCGAGAATCGGTGACACGCTGAACACCAGCATGATAAGCGACATCAATCGGGCCGCATCCGCGCCCGTATGCAGATCGCGGATGATTGCGCGCGGAATCACCATCACGGACGCTGCACCCAGTCCCTGCACGAACCGAAAGAAAATCAGCCACTCGATGCTTGGCGCTAGGCCGCATCCGATGCCGCCGAGCGCGAACACCACGATGCCGAAATACAGCGGCGGCTTGCGCCCGACCATGTCCGAGACCGGGCCGTAAAAAATCTGGCAAACGCCGAACGACACGAAGAAAACCATCAGCGTCATCTGCGTAGCAGCGGTCGATGCGTGAAGATCTGCCGCGATCGCCGGCAACGCTGGCAGATACATGTCGATCGCAAAGGGGCCGATGGCCGAAAGTAGGCCGAGGACGATGGCGTTGCGTGCAAAGCTGGTTGTCATAAGGCGGCATTTCCCGCTAATTCGTGTCGATTATGTGAAAGGATCAATCGAGCATGACCGACAAAGACATCAAGGTAGCGCTTGTGACAGGTGCGGCGCGTGGCATCGGGCTTGCGACGGCAAAACGTTTTCTCGCCGACGGCTGGCGCGTGGCGCTGCTCGACATCGACACTGAAACGCTTCGCGCCACCATGAAGACGCTGGCGAAGCCTGATGTGACGTTGGCGCTGGAATGCGATGTCTCGGATGCAAAAGCCGTAAGTGCAGCCTTTACGAAAACTGGAGAAACATTCGGCCGGCTTGACGCGCTGGTCAATAATGCCGGCATTGCGATCTTCAAGCCGCTGCTGGAAACGACCCATGACGACTGGAACCGGGTGCTCGCCGTCAATCTCAGCGGACCGTTTATCTGCACGCAGGCCGCAGCGCCCTTGATGCGCGAACATGGCGGCGGCGCTATCGTCAACATCACGTCGATTTCCGGATTGCGCGCCTCGACGCTGCGAACCGCCTACGGCACCAGCAAGGCCGGTCTCGCACATCTCACCAAGCAATTCGCGGTCGAACTCGCAACGCTCGGCATTCGCGTCAACGCCGTCGCGCCGGGTCCGGTCGATACCGCGATGGCCAAAGCAGTTCACACGCCCGCTATTCGCGCCGACTATCACGACACCATCCCGCTCAATCGCTATGGGTTTGAGGAAGAACTCGCCGAGGCGATTTTCTTTCTGTGCAGCGAACGTGCGAGTTACATCACGGGACAAGTGCTGGCCGTCGATGGCGGTTTTGAGGCGACAGGAATCGGGCTGCCGACGCTGCGCGGCGAAGGCCGAAACGGGTAACGCTTCGCTCATTTGCTTTCCGCAACCGTCTTCATGCTCACCAGACCATCGGCGAATTGGCCGCCGACCATTTTGTCCATGTTGAAAACCACATGCATGATTTTCGCCATGTAGGGCACCGGCCCGCGCATCGCCCAAGTAACTTTGGTTGCGCTGCCTTCCGACTTCATCGTGAATTCGGCAATGTTGTGCGCTTCGAACGGGCTGAAAAATTCAAGCTGAATGGTCACGCGTGACGGTTGCGCCGTATCGGTGATTTCCATGCGGCCATGCCCGATATTTTTGTTGCCGCTCCATTCGTAGACCGAGCCCTTGCCGCTCGGTGCGCCGCTGTAAGTCCGCTTCATGTCGGGATCGATTTTCTCGTAGGGCGACCATGACGCCCAGTTCTTGTAATCGTTGATGAGGGAGAAGATTTTTTCAGCAGACGCGTTGATCGTCGTAGAGCGCTGAACGACGAATGTGTCCGGCTTCATCGCGGCCAGAATCAGAATGGCGGTTATTGCCACAGCAACGATCACGGCAATAGCAATGAGAACGGTCGTCATTGGGTGTCTCCGGGGCGATACAAATTGACTAACCGTCATGGCTTGCCCTTCGCCAGAAATGCTTGTAGCTGATCGAAGGTACCGCCGAAGCCCTGCTGCATCGACGCGAACATGCCTTCGAACATTGCACGCTCTTCGTCGGTTGGATTCACGGGGCCACCACGCAAGTCGAGCGTGGTTTTGCCGCCCTGCTCTGTGAAAGTCAGATTGTTAAGGATTTCCAGCGGCCATGTCGCGCTGAAGGGCGCGCGAACGACTCCACCCGATGCATCCGAGAATGAATTCACAAACACGATTCGTTCCGGCTTTGCGATTTCGCGGTAGACGAAGCGGCCCCACCATGTCTGTCCGTCCGGCATTTTCATGCTGTAATGAAACAGGCCTTCGGGACGAAATTCGAATTTAGCGACGTCGAGCTTGCAGCCCTTCGGTCCCCACCATTGGCCGAACGATTCCGCATCCGACCACGCCTTCCATACGAGATCGCGCAGCGCATCGAAGGTTCGAGTGATGGTGA
>JBBRGE010000087.1:0-7664 GCA_038241045.1 Hyphomicrobiales bacterium
ATCTGATTAACGGGTTCGAATAAGCACGCCTCCGGGCCGCCGTCTTCAACCTTCGTGGCCGTGAACGGAATTGCGCATGTCGTCATCGCCCGATCATCCGAATAAATCGGCGGCTGCGGTCACGGCCGCCGAAATTGAATCCGCAGAAAAAAGAGTCGTATTCGACGATCCGCATGCAGGCGTCGGCGGCCTTCAAGAAGCCGAAGTCACGCGCGTGCGCGCGTTACGCGGAGCATGGCGTTGGGGCCTCATCGTCGCAACGGCAGTGACGATTGCCCTTTGCATCAATCAGCAGTTCTCACTGCGCTTTTTCATCGACTACACGCAGCTCAATACCGAGTATTTCTATCTTCTCATCGCACTGATGCTGCCGTTCACGTTTCTGATTTTCCCCGGAACGACAACCGCGCCGCTCGACCGGATTCCCTGGTACGACGTGGCGCTGTTCGTGGCGACATTCCTGTCCGCTGTGTGGCTGATGATGAACATCCGTCTGGCCGCACAACTCGGCTGGGAATACGCCGGCGCGCCGAAATCCGTAATTGCCGGCGGCCTCGTGATGTGGGCAGCGTTGATGGAAGCCTTGCGCCGCACCGGGGGCTGGAGCCTAGTGCTCAGCGTCTTGCCGTTCACGGTGTATCCGATGTTTGCCGAGGCGTCATGGCTCGGGCCATTTCGCGGGAGCCAATCCACCCTTGAGGGCGCGACCGCATATCACGTTCTGTCCGGCGAGAGCCTGCTCGGCATTCCGGTTCAGGCATTCGCCGACACCGTCATCGGCTTCCTTGTGTTCGGAACCGCGCTGATGATGACGGGGGCGGGCAAGTTCTTCATCAACATCGCGTTCGCGCTGTGCGGCACCTTCCGTGGCGGCGCTGCGAAGGTTTGCATCTTTGCCAGCGGACTCCTTGGTATGATGTCGGGGTCGATCATCTCCAACGTGCTGACTGCGGGCACGATGACAATTCCCGTCATGAAGAAAAGCGGATTCAGAGCATCCTATGCGGCAGCCATCGAAGCCTGCGCATCGACTGGCGCGGTGCTGGCACCTCCGGTGATGGGCGCCACCGCTTTCGTCATCGCTCAATTCCTGAACATCAGCTATGCCGAGGTCGCGGTCGCTGCCATCATTCCCGCCGCACTTTACTATCTCGGCCTCTTCATGCAGGTCGACGCATATGCCGCGCGTCATGGCCTCGCAGGCATTCCGCGTTCCGAACTCCCAAAAATCTGGGATACGGTGAAAGAAGGCTGGTACTACATCTTCGTGATCGCGCTTCTGATCGTGATGCTGTTGTACTTCAAGCGCGAGAGTCAGGCACCGTTCTACGCAACAGCGCTGCTGCTGGTTCTCAACCAGCTCTTCTCCAAGGAAACACGCTGGACGTTTCAAACGATCAACAAATTTCTGGAAGTCAACGGACGCACCTTCGTCGAATTGATCGGTATTCTTGCGGGTTGCGGACTTCTGATTGGCGCGTTCTCGATGACCGGAGTTGTCTCCAGCCTCGCCAACGACTTGTTGAGAATTGCCGGCGACAATGCCTTCCTGCTGTTGTTCATGTGCGCGTTCACGAGTCTCGTGCTTGGGCTCGGGCTGACGACCACCGCCTGCTACATCTTCCTCGCCATCCTGGTCGCGCCGGCGCTGGAAAAAATCGGCCTGAACAAGATGGCCGTGCATATGTTCATCTTCTATTGGGGGATGCTGTCGTCGATCACGCCGCCCGTTGCAATCGCCTCCTTTGCGGCCGCAGGCATTGCCGGCTCACCCGCGATGAAAACCGGATGGGAATCGATGTGGGTCGGCAGCATCATCTACTTCATTCCGTTCTTTTTCGTGCTCAACCCGGCGCTGGTGCTGCAAGGGCCGAACCCTTATCTCCCCGCGCTCGGCTTGACGGCGCTTGCGGCCTTCGGAACTCTGTTCATCTGCGGCGGGATCCAAGGCTACCAGGCCTATGTCGGCGATCTGCGGCGCGCGGGTCTCATGGAGTGGCCGCTACGTGTGCTGCTGGTGATCGGCGGCTTTGTGATTGCCACGCCGGGCGGCGGCATCATGCCGATCTCAGAACTCAATATCATTCTGCTCGGTCTGGCGATCCTGGTTCCTAGTCTTGTGATGGCGCTGCTGCTCATGAGGCGAAACCCGCTGGTTCCAACCTCATCCGCCGTTCGCTAGACATCAAACTTTGCAGCGGCTTGGCTGCGCTCGATCGAATTGTGGCACTCTCGCATTTCGTGCCGCCATGACACACTCAGCAAAATACCGGATCGATTGCAGACCACGAAAGTTTTGTGTCTGGCATTCTGGGGAAGGCTACTTATAGTCCTGTCGATGCCGGTCCAAACGCCTTAAGGAATCACAATGTTGAAATCGCTGCTCGCCGCCACCTTCATCGTCACATCCGTAAGCGGCGCATTCGCCCAGAACGGTGCCAAGCGCAGCGGAACGGCTGAAGAACAACGCGCCTGTGCAGCCGATGTGTCACGTCTTTGCCGCGAGGTCATGAATGACAGCGACCTGACGGTTCTGGGTTGTCTGAAGGCAAACCGCGCAAAAGTCAGCAAGCCCTGCGACAAGGTTCTTGTCAGCAACGGACAATAGCGGTTTGCAAGGCTAAGACCCTCACTTCTGCTTTTCACTCAATTTTTAGATTTTTAGATTGATCGATGTCGGCAGCGCCAGATGTGCTGCAGGTCAGGCCGACTTGCGCGCGGCGTTATCGACCAGCGTCTTGCCGAGTGACCAGATCGCGCCCGGCACACGATGGCTGGCTTCGATCACGGTATCGAACGCCGTCTCGATCCACTTGCAATCGTCATTATTGATAGTCAGCGAGGGTATGAGCTTGATGGTGTGGCTGGCATGGCCGGACACCTGACTGAGAATCTTGTGCTCCTTGAACAGCGGAATCGTAATGAGCTGGCAGAACAGTCCTTTGCTGGCTGTCTCAAGCAAATTCCATGACGCCTTGAGGGTCAGCGATTTCGGCGGCCCGAACTCGACGCCAATCATCAGGCCTTTGCCGCGCACGTCTTTGAGCAATTCATACCGCGGGATCATCGCCGACAGCGCCGCCATCAGCTGCTCGCCGCGCGCGACCGCATTCTCGATCACCTTTTCGGATTTCAGCACATCGAGCGTCGCAATTCCGGCTGCCATCGCCAGATCGTTCTTCGCGAATGTCGAGCCGTGGACCACGGCGCGATCCATACGATCGAACGTTTTGTCGAAGATCGCCTTGCGTGTCAGCACCGCGCCAACCGGAACGTGACCGCCGGACAGCGCCTTCGACAACAGCACCATGTCGGGCTCGACATTCCAGTGCTCGACCGCCAGGAAGCGCCCGGTGCGGCCCATGCCGGTCTGGATTTCGTCGGCGACGAAGATTGTACCGTAGCGTTTGCAAAGCGCGGCGACGCCGGCGAGGTAATCGTCGCTGGGCATGTTGACGCCCTTGCCTTGAATGGGCTCGACAAAGAAGGCCGCCACCTGGCGCGATGCAAGTGCCTTCTCAAGCGCAGGCAGATCGTTGAACGGAATCGCGGAGCAGTCGGGCAACAGCGGCCCAAAGCCATCCCGGAAATTCTTGTCCCCCGTCAGCGACAGCGATCCGTAGGACAGTCCATGATAGGCATGATCGCAATAAACGATCTGAGTGCGTCCGGTGGCGCTGCGGGAGAACTTGATCGCGGCTTCGACGCATTCGGTGCCCGAATTGGCGAAAAACACCTTGTCCAGATAGGGCACCTGAGCGATCAGGCGCTCGGCCAAAATGCCGGCGAGGGTCGACAGATCGAGTTGCACCAGATTCGGCAGATCGCTGTCGAGCACGCTTTTGAGCGCGTCTTTGATCGTAGGGTGGTTGCGGCCGACCGCGAAAACTCCGAAGCCACTCAAAAGGTCGAGATACCGATCGCCGTCCCGATCGTACAGATATTGCCCGTGCGCGCGCTGGAATCCGACATCGTACCCAATCGTCTTGAGCACCCGGACGAGTTGCTCATTCAAATAACGTGTATGCAGAGCATTTCGCTGGAACTGGCGGTCCGCGAACATCTCCGAAATGTCTAGATTTGCCTTCATCATGGCCTACATACTTCGGTTGTTGGGCATGTAGTCAACTGAAAATAGAGTATGCGTCTTTTTGTCAGGCTCTGGAACTTCAAACGATTCTCATGCTTAAACCGGGTTGCAGCGCACGCGAGGATTCATGCGAAAAATAGCTCTCTGTGGAATGATCTTTCTCGGCGCGAACAGTGTAGCCCACGCGGCCGAAGCGATTGGTGAATGGCGCGACGAAGATGGAAAGGCAACGATCCGGATCGTCGATTGCGGATCTGCACTTTGGGGCGTGATTGCATCCGAAAAGAAAACGGGCCAGCTCGATACCAATAACCCGGACAAGGCTAAGCGCAGCCGTACCACGCTCGGCATGCCGATTCTCATCAATATGAAGAAATCCTCGGACGAGAAGGACACGTGGGAAGGCAGGATCTACGATCCGATCCGCGGCAAGCTGTTCGACTCCTCGATCGTGGCCAAAAGCGCGACCGCACTGCGCGTCGAGGGTTGCGTCGCCCTGGTGTTGTGCGGTGGACAGACATGGACGCGGGTTGAACCCGGCACGTCGGGGTTCACCTATGGCCCGTCGAACGGTTGGGCCGCCGCAAAATCCGGATCGATGTCACCGCCGGCACCAAAAAGTACCGCGCTGAAGGGTGTCAAAGGCCCTGCGAGCAACGATCCCGCATCCGCCGAGGTTTGCGCGATCCCCGAGATCGTATCGGCCCCAGCGAAATAACCGCATCCGCTGCTATTGCTTCTTCACCTTTTCGACCGCGCGCGGCGCGCCCATCAGGGCGGGCTGAAATAGTACGGCAGCTGCCATCGTCGTCACCAGCGACAGCGCCAGCAATTTGCCCATGCTCGATGTGCCGGGATGGCTGGACAACCAAAGGCTGCCGAAAGCCGTTGCGGTGGTCATGGCGCTGAAAAAGATCGCACGCGTCAGGCTCGATTGCAGAAGTTTGGTCTGGCCCGCGCGCCATGCCGTCACATAGTAGATTTTGAACGCCACGCCGATCCCGAGAAGGACTGGCAGCGCGATGATATTGGCGAAGTTCATCGGCAAGCCGATGAGAACGCAAATCTCCAACGTCAACACACCTGCCAGAATAAGAGGCACCAGTGTCAACAGCACGTCACCGATCCGCTTCAGTACGATCCAGAGCAGGATTGAAATCGACAACAAGGCCCAGAAGCCCGCGTGAATGAACGCCTTCACGATGGTGTCGCCGGATTTCAGAATCGAGATCGGTCCGCCGATGGCGTCGGGTTGCACCTTCAGGACAGCCGCGGCGAATGTGCGCAGCGTGTCATTGTCGTTCGGATCGCCCTTCGGCTGGGCTTCGACGCGGATGCGGCCGCCCGATGAGACCCAGTCGTTCACAATGTCCTGCGGCAGCGTCTTGGCCGCAATCGGCTGGGCCTTGAACAGATTGCGAAGCTGATCGAGCGCGATGCTCAGCGGTTTCAGGAACGCCGCTTCAGCCTTGTCGCGCACGGTCTTGTCGGCTGCCGCAAGCTTGTCGAGTGCGTCGGCGAGCCGGCGCTGAGCAACGGCACCCGGCCCACCATCGTTGCCGGCGGCCTTGCGCAGATTGCCGACCGATCCTCTCAGGGCCGCAATGTTGTCGGCATCGGACGGCGGTGAGCCCGGCTTTGCGGGCTTCAGAACTGCATCCAGCCCGGCGGCGGCCTTGCGGATGATTCCGAGTTTGGTCTGCTGATCGTCGGGGATGAATGTGTCGAGCGACAGGACCCGCGCAACCTCCGGCAACTTTGCAAGCTTGGCCTGAATATCCTTGGCCGCGGCCTGTGACGGCGCCATGACCTCCACCGCGTTGGTGCCGGTGTTCGGATCGCGACGCAGATCCAGATAGGCGGCGATCGATTCGACCTTGGGACTGCGCAGGTTCATCGGATTGAAGTCGAAGTGCAGAAAATAAAGTAACGGCAGGCCGAGAACCGCGACGCCGAGTGTGCAGGCAACGACAGCAATGCGATGGCGTTCGAGAAAATCATCGACCGGGGCGAGAAATTTGTACCCCAACGACTCCGCCTCGCCGGGCGGATTTAAAATCTTCAGCAAAGCCGGCAGCACAGTGACCGCGGCGATGAAGGCGATGATCATTCCGGCGCCAGCAATCTTGCCAAGCTCCGATACGCCTTTGTAATCGGTGGGCAGGAACGACAGAAACCCGCAAGCGGTGGCGACGGCGGCCAGCGTCAGCGGCACTGCGGAGTATTCACCCGCTTTGACCAATGCGGTGCCCAATTCGTCCGGGTCATGCTTGACCTCGGTGGCATGACGCTCCGCGCGATAACGCACGCTGTACTGGATACCGAAATCGACTCCGAGACCGACGAACAAAACGAAGAACGCAATCGAGATCAGGTTGAAGGCCCCGACAAGCATCAGCGCCACGGCCGTCGTGACCGCCAGACCGACAATCAGCGTCAAGAACACCGCCAAGATAATTTTCGGCGATTTCAGCGCGCACCATAGAATGAACAGCACGATCAGCACCGTCGCGATGCCGTTTTCCACCGCGCCGTCCTGAACGGTTGCGAACTCCTCGTTCGCAATCGGCACCGGCCCGGTCAGACGCACGCGCGCACCATAAAGCCCGGCGAGATTGAGTTCGTCGGCCGCTTTACGGATCGCTGCAGTCGCCGCTCCACCGGGTTCTAGCGCCTTGAAGTCGAGCACCGGACGGATCGAAAGCAGGTTTCGCGTGTCGGATGCAGCCAGGGGCTCGCCTCTCGACAGCGCTCGCCAGGAAAACCATGCGGGCTTCCCGGCCAGCACCGTCTCAACTGCATCGGCCACCATGTTGAGCGGTCGCGCCATCGAATCGCGCGAATAGCGTCCGCGCTGTGCGCCGCCCAATCCGAATTCCAGGACGCCGGTGAGACCGCGAATGCTTGGATCGTCGGTGAGAATGCTGAAAATCGGCGCGCCTTGGACGAGCTGGGCGGTTTGTTTGGCGACCTCGGGGGTCGGCAGAAACAGAAGGCCGTTATTGTCGAAAAACGGGCCGCCGCCGGGGCGGGAGACGTCGATAAACCTGTCTTTCTGGGGAATAAGCTTCTGTTCGAGGTCGGTTGTGGCCTGCCGGGCCATCTCGGGGGACGGCGCTTCTACGATTGCCAGAATCAGGTCATGGCGGCCCGGAAACGCCTTATCGAAGTCTATTTCGCGCTGCCGCCAGTCGAGATCGGGAGAAATCAGCTTGGCGACGTCGGTATTGATGGCGAAATGCCGGACCGAGTAAATAACCGCCGAAGCTGCCACAATTAGCCCAATTGTGAGGACTAGCCATGGGAACCGCGTGCAGAATCGCACAAGTGAAACAATGATCCTTGTCAGCACAGATTTACTTTCTATTTTTCGCAGCCGGGCTGGCCTATTCGGAACTGCCTAGCGGTTGGGCGGGTTAGCGGGTGGTGTTCAAACGATGCCCTTAAGTCACACAATAGTGGCATAACGTCAGCAGTTCCCCAGAATTACTGCTGAATAGCTGCCATAATGCTACACTGCAATATGTTCCTATCCTGTTCTCCTGTCGCACTGGAAGCCTTGGTATGACCTCAT
>JBBRGE010000088.1:0-7663 GCA_038241045.1 Hyphomicrobiales bacterium
TGTCGCGCGATCTCGCGCGCGAAGTCATCAAACAGAACAAGCTTGCTGAGTTGCCGGAATTCGATTCCGTCTTGAAGGGGGTTCCGATCTGGAAGACGCTGCTGGCGCTTGTCGGTATCGGTCGCGATCCGTTCAAGATGACGCCGGAAGAGCGCGTCATGGAAGCCTATTTCGATCGGCTGAATGCCTACTCAGTCGATAAGTCGCGCGTGATCGTGATTGAATTTCAATCCAGCGATTCCGAATTGGCGGCGCGGGTGGCCAATTCCATCGCCAACGGCTATCTCGTTCTGCAGCAGTCGGCGCGCCAAAATCAGGCGAAGTCCGCATCGCAATTCTTGCTGGTCGAGATCGAAAGCCTGCGCAAAAAAGTTGCCGACGCCGAATCTCGAGCGGATGATTTTCGTTCCAAGTCGAGCCTTTTTGTCGGAACCAACAATACAACCCTGTCGAACCAGCAACTCGGCGAATTGAACACGCAAGTCAGTAACGCGCGGGCGCTGAAATCGGACGCGGACTCCAAGGCAAATGCAATCCGCAAAATGCTGGACAGCGGCAAACCAATCGAGGCATCGGAAGTTCTCAATTCTGAACTGGTGCGCAGACTGTCCGAGCAGCGCGTGACGTTGCATGCGCAACTGGCCGAACAGTCATCGACGCTGCTTGAGCGTCATCCGCGCATCCTAGAATTGAAAGCGCAGATCGGAGATATCGACCGCCAAGTCCGTGACGCGGCGGGCAAGATTTCGCGTTCGCTTGCGAGCGATGCCCGGATCGCAAGCGCGCGGGCGGATAGTCTCACCGCAAGCCTCGAGCAGGTGAAACGGCAGGCGACATCGACGAACGGTCAGGACGTGCAACTGCGCGCTCTCGAGCGTGAAGCCAAGGCGCAGCGCGACCTTCTGGAATCGTATCTGGCGAAATATCGCGAAGCGACCACGCGCGAAAACATCGACGCGGCACCCGCCGACGGCCGTATCATTTCGCGCGCCATTGTTTCCAACACGGCTGCATTCCCGAAGAAGCTGCCGATCGTTCTGATCGCAACGCTGGCAATGTTCCTGCTGACCGCCGGCTACATCACGACGGCGGAGTTGCTGCGCATGACCGCGCCGCGCGGAGCTGTCACGCGCGCTCCAATCGCGCCATTGCGCGATACGCATCCGCAAATGACGACTGCTGTTACGGAAATCGAGCAGGTGTCCGGCCAGTTACGTTATCTGGGCGAAGCTGCGCGGAAAATCACCATCGTCGGCGCGAACCGCGATGAAAACATCACGCTGACGGCGCTTACATTGGCGCGGCTATTGGCGCGCAACGCGAAAGTGGCATTGGTCGATCTGGCGATGACGTCGCCGGCGCTCTCGGCTGTTTCAAACGATCTATCGGCGCCGGGATTGACTGACCTGATGCAGGGCACGGCATCGTTCGGCCAGATCATCACCAAGGATCGCTTGTCCGGGGTACATCTGGTGGGCGCTGGGCGCGATGTGTCGCAGCGCGCGTTGCTGCAGTTGCCGCGGCTTAATCTGGCAATTGACGCGCTATTGCGTGCCTACGATCACGTTGTATTGGATGTGGGCACGGCGTCCGATCTGCCGTCCTCGCTCATCGCCTCGCAAGCACACGCCGTGGTCATTCCCGACCCGTCGCTTCCACCGCAGGCGCGGGCCACGATGCGAGATCAGTTACTGGCTTCGGGCTTTCTCGGCGTCACGATCCTGAACTCTCCGGCAAGCGGCGTTGGCGCCGGTGCAAACCGTGGCCGGGTCGCAGCCGCATAGTTGCTTAGCCGATTCGATTAGCGTTGGATTGCGCTACGCAGCAGTTGCGCCATCTGCATCAAAGCAGGGTTCTGCTTCACCAGCCGTTTGGCATGCGTCATCGACGACATTCCGATAGCGGTGAACTTGCCGCGTGCGGTGAGCGGGATGAAGCTATCGACAATCGGTTCGTCTTCTTTGCAAAAGGTCATTTTGTATTCGTCAGACCCAACGCCGAAGTCGTATGACGTGAAGCCAAGTTCTCCAAAGCGATCGATCATCTCCCGCAGCAAGATCAGACCGGGGCTGTAGCGCGAGTTTTCCGAGATCGTATAGGTGTTGAACATCGTCGAAAACCGCTGGCCGTCCGCGACGCAGGCGAAGATTGAAATCATCTCGTCGTCGCATTCGAGCGCGTGCAGCTGAACCGCGCGGTCGCCGCTCGGCAGTCGCGCGATACAGGTGTCGCGGATGAATTTCTGCGTTGCGTCATCGGCAAAGACATTCGGCAGCTTCGACAGCGCCATGCGCTTCGGTTTGACGATAAAGAATGCGTCGAGGAGGCGGCTGATGTCGGCATCCGTTTCCGCCACCGTGTAGAGGTATCCCGGCAGCACCTGTAACTTGCGCTCCTTGTTGCGCAGGCGTCTGCGCGTCGATGTGTTGACGCGCTCCTCGGGCTTGGCGTTCGGCGTCATGGACATCGACGGCACGGGATTCGCGGAAGGCTGGCCTGCAAGCTGTGCGAAAGGGTTTGAAATACCGCGCCAACGCTTCGGCTGCTGAGTCAGTGCCAAGACATCGATGCCGTCGCTGTCATTTCTGATCGCATCGATGATCGCATCGACATCGCTTGCGGTCGCCGATGCCGCAAACGCGCTGAGCCAGACCGGCATGTTGAAGGTAGGATGCTTGCCGCCCATAAAGCGCGCGACCTGTGCGCCGTTTTCACGGCCGACAGAAAGCGGGAGCAAAGCAACCGGGCGGTTGTGAATGTCGTAGGCGACAACGATGTAGGGGGCAGCGCCGTCCCGATCGCCGACTGTCGTCTGCCATGCGTTGAGAAATTCAAAAGTTTGATAGGGCGTGCCGAGCAGGGCCGCGGCCTGCATCGCGCGCCAGATCGGCTCTGCGGCTGCCATCGAACGCAGAATATTGACGCGCGCCACGCGGCTGGTTCCGCTGTATGAATTCGCTGTCTGGAATGCTGCGACCATGGTCATCGCTGAACCTGATTTCCGGTATTTTCAGCCAAATGCAGCTTTGGCCGACATTATTCAAACAAATGTCAACAAAGAGTAATGAGAATGCAGCACGGCGCAGAATGCGGCGGCGGGGGACCTGTTTTGCTATCTTGGAATCGACTTATTGCGGATGCGGGTCTGCAGCTCGCTTTTTATACCGGTATGGCGCGGCTGGCCGAGCCGCGGACAGGCGGCGCGGGCGTCATTCTTAAATTCGAGCGTGTCAGGCCGCCGCGCGGGGGCGCGTTTCAGCCATTGCGGTCCAGGGAGGTCAGTCCGCAATTCCTCGATCGGGCGATCCGCGCCATGCAACGCTGGGGTTACGATTTCGTGCCAATGGACGAGGTCGGCGTGCGCGCGCAGCAACCGGCATCTGCGCGGCGTTTTGTTTGCCTCAGTTTTGAGGGCGCCTACCGTGATTTCATGACCAATGCCTATCCGGTGCTCTCGCGGCACCGCGTTCCCTTCACGCTTTATGTGCCGACCGGCTTCGTCGATGGCATTGGCGAAGCATGGTGGCTGGCGCTGGAGGACATCGTCGCGCGCAATGCTCGCATCGGTCTGATGATCGACGATGTCGAGAAGCGATTTGCAATCGGCGCCACGGAAGAAAAGTATCAGGTGTACGTCTGGCTTTACGACTGGCTCAGATCTTTGCCGTCTGCGGACCTGAGCGCTGCGATCGGCGATCTCTGCACGCGCTATGGCACCGACCTGAAAGCGATGTCGCGAGACGCAGCGATGACGTGGCCGGATTTGGCGAAGCTCGCGCGCGATCCGCAAGCGACGATCGGAAGCGCGACAGTTCATTATCCTGCCGTGTCGCGTGCCAAGAGCAACGTCGTTTCGCGCGAGATGGCGATGGGCAGGTCAGTGCTGGAAACCGCGCTGGGCTGTGAGTGTCGTCATTTCGCCTATCCCTTTGGCGACAGCGCTTCGTTCGGATCGCTTGACATTCAGTTGGCGCAGCAAGCCGGATTTCTCACCGCCGTCTCCGCGCAACCCGGTGTGGTGCACTCCGGAGGCAAATCGGATTTGTTCGCGTTGCCGAGAATCGCGTGGGACGGACGGCGCAGATCAATTGGCGCATTGCGCGCGGTGCTCTCCGGAATCGCGCTGCCCCGACACCGCAACGCTCCGCTGGAGAAGGAATCAAATTACATCTGAACGTCGGGCCGCGACATCCACGATATCAGCGGCATCGCCGGAAGCACCCAGCCCAGTCCTGCAACCACGTAGAAAGTCACCTGCGCCCATTTGGACGCGGCCAGCCACGGCGCCTGCGCAATCGCCATCCCCAAAAGCGACCAGACGATCACCAGTGCAAGAAGGCCAAATGTTCCGATAAGTTTTCGCGTGCGGATGGTCATGACAAGATTGTGCGAGGTGAGACCTTTGCGCGTCTTGCGCCGGAAAGTGCGGCGACTATAAGGTCCGCGCAAATCCAATCAAGGCCGCATTTGAGATGATGTCCGTCGCGCCAGATCGTGCTGTTCAAGCTGCGTCGAATCTTCGCGCCGTGCGTATCTGGCTGTTGATCGTTGCGGGCCTCATCGTCTGCACATTGATGGTCGGCGGCGCGACGCGGCTGACCGAGTCGGGATTGTCCATCGTCGAATGGAAACCGATCACAGGCACGCTTCCGCCCATGAACGACACGCAATGGACGGCCGAGTTCGACGCCTACAAGAAAATCCCGCAATATCGCGAGATGAATCAGGGGATGTCGCTTGACGAGTTCAAGACGATCTACTGGTGGGAATGGGCGCATCGCGCACTTGCACGATTCATCGGCGTTGCTTTCCTGTTGCCGTTCCTGTGGTTTCTTTGGCGCGGCGCGATCAACGGCAACCTGATGCGCCGTCTTTGGATCATCTTCGCGCTGGGCGGACTTCAGGGCGCGGTCGGGTGGTGGATGGTGAAGTCGGGCCTCGCTGCGCGGACTTCCGTTTCGCAATACCGGCTTGCCGTACATTTCATGCTGGCGCTTATTTTATTCTCGGCGGTGGTGTGGACTGTGCGGCGGCTTCAATCCCATTCTTCGCTGATGGCATCCGCGCGGTTGAAAATCACCGGCTGGATTTTGCTCGCGCTGGTATTCGTTCAGCTTTACTTCGGCGCGCTGGTGGCGGGATTGCGCGCGGGCAAAATCTTTAACACCTGGCCGAATATCGACGGTGTCTTGATCCCATCGTTCGACCGGTTGTTCTTCGAAACACCGTGGTGGCGTAATTTCTTCGACAATATGCTGACGGTCCAGTTCAGCCACCGCGTGTTTGCTTACGTCCTGACGATCGTTGCCGTCATACATGCCATTGACGCGGTTCGATCGCGTGCCGATGCCGCAGTGAAAAGCGGCGCGCTTTGGCTTCTGGCAGCGATCCTGCTGCAGGTCGTGATCGGCATTGCGACGCTGCTCTATCAGGTGCCGATCGACATGGGTCTGGCGCACCAAGCCACCGCGATTTTCGTTCTGACGCTGGCGTTGCTGCACGCGGAGCGGTTAGGGTCACCGGCGCAGCTTACGTCTGCGAAGCTAAGTCTTGCGGCCCGATAAACGGATTCGTGGCGACTTTGTCGAACTATTCTAAAGTTCGTTGAAGTTGCAATACACCCCATTTTATGGGGTTTTATCGATCTGCAATCCGTCGTCACACGACTGTGCAAGGTGAGTGCACTTTTTCTTGAGCCCGCCGCGGGCTAGAAGAAAACCAGATCGTGGATTGTTCAAGGAAAGCTCTCGATGTCGAATGCGTTTGTGCAGGCTGCGGTCATTCTCTTGCGGGAGGGACTGGAAGCCATGTTGGTGGTCGCGGCACTCGCGGCCTATCTGAGAAAGGTCGGCGGGGCCCATCGCATTACCGCGCTTTACGGAGGCGCACTGGCCGCCATCGCGGCTAGCGTCGTCGCGGCGTGGGCATTCGCAGTTCTGAATTCCGGTCAGCATAGCGACGTTCTTGAGGGGTTTGTCATTCTCGCGGCGGCGGCGTTGATGCTTTACGTCAGCGGCTGGCTGATGGTGAAGCAAGACCCGCGCGGCTGGCAGGATTATCTAGCCGGCAAGGCCGACAATGCATTGGCGCAGGAAACTGCGTGGGCGGTTTCAGCACTCGCGTTCTTCGCGGTGTTTCGCGAAGGTGCCGAAACAGTGCTGTTCATCAATGCGCTCGCTGCGGCCGAAGGCGGGTGGAGTCTCGGATTGTTCGGCGGCCTCGCAGCCGGAACGGTCGGGCTCGTCGTGTTGTTCTATTTCATCAACATCATTGCCCAAAAAATTCCGCTGCGGCCGTTGTTTATCGTCACGTCGGCGTTTTTGTTTGCGATGGGCGTCAAGTTTATCGGCGACGCTATCAAGGAATTCCAGGAGCAGACCATCATTCCGTTCACCGAGTTGAAGGGTACGGCATGGCTGGATTCGCTTGGGCTCAATCCAACGCTTGAAGCGTTGTCGTTGCAGGCGCTGGTGGTCCTTGCGGCGGTAGCGACTTACTCTGTGGTTGCACGCAACGCGCGGCTCACCCGCGAGGACAAGGCAATGCGCGCCGCCGAATAATTCGTCGAAGTTATTGCTCTGACAACGTAAACACGACGCCATGTCCGGCGTCGTGTTTTTTTATTTTACGCTTTTAAGGCTTGATCGAGGTCGCCGATCAGATCTTCCTTGTCCTCCAATCCGACGGACAACCGCACCACATCGACACCCGCGCCCGCCAGCGCCTTCTGGTCGTCGCTGAGCTGGCTGTGCGTCGTTGAAGCTGGGTGGATAATTAGCGAACGTGTATCTCCCACGTTAGCGAGATGCGAGAACAGCTTGACGTTAGAGACCAGATTGACGCCGGCGTCGTAGCCGCCCTTCAATCCGAACGTGAACACAGCACCGGCACCCTTCGGCGAATATTTGCGCGCGAGGTTGTGGTATTTGTCGCCCGCCAAGCCCGCGTAATTCACCCATGCTACCGCCGGATTGTTCGAAAGCCATTCGGCGACCGCTTTGGCATTGTCGCAATGGCGCTGCATGCGTAGCGACAGCGTTTCGATGCCAGTTAAAATCATGAATGAGTTGAACGGCGAGATCGCCGGACCAAGATCGCGCAAGCCCAGCACGCGCGCGGCGATCGCGAACGCAAAGTTTCCGAACGTCTCCTGCAACTTAATGCCGTGATATTCGGGACGTGGTTCACTGAGTGCGGGATATTTTCCATCCCGCGACCAATCGAAGGTTCCGGCATCGACCAGAATGCCGCCGAGCGAATTGCCGTGACCGCCGAGAAATTTCGTCAGCGAATGAATCACGATATCCGCACCGTGGTCGATCGGCTTGATGAGGTAGGGCGAGGCGAGGGTGTTATCGACGATCAGAGGCACGCCGGCCTCGCGCGCAAATCCGGCAATCGTCTCGATGTCGGTCACCGTGCCGCCTGGGTTAGCAATCGACTCGATGAAGATCGCTTTGGTCTTCGGTGTGATGGCTCGCTTGAAACTCTCGACATCATCGGTGTCGGCCCAGACCACGTTCCAGCCGAAATTCTTGAAGGCGTGATTGAACTGGTTGATCGATCCGCCATACAGCCTGCGCGCCGCAACGAATTCGTCGCCGGGCTGCATCAGCGTGTGAAACACCAGAAACTGCGCCGTGTGACCCGATGCAGTTGCGAC
>JBBRGE010000089.1:0-7605 GCA_038241045.1 Hyphomicrobiales bacterium
TAGACTGCGTGCGCCAGACAATTTCGTTTAAGACCGCCATCAATACGAAGAAGAATGCCCAGCGGATTGTCAAAATGCGCCAGCCTGCAGGCGTCAGATTGAACATCTGATCGAACATGACCGCGATGAACGAGCGTCCAAAAAGCAATCCAGTGCCAAGCGTCGCGGCGAACAGCGAATAGATGATCGTGGGCTTGAGCTTGATGAACATCTCGTCGTGAAAAAACAACGTCAGCCCGCCAAACACCAGCACGATGAATGCGGTGACGATCGCCATCAACGGGACGTGTCGCGTCACGGCATAGGATGCGGCGATCGCCACGACAATCGCGACCATGAATGCGCCCGTCGCAACGAACAGCCCGAATTTGGCGTTGGCCGCAAAAAAGATGATCAGCGGCCCCAATTCGGTGGCCAGTTTGAACAGTGGATGCGGCGTGGATTTTGTCATGTGTCCTGTCCTGCGATGGCGCACGCGAATTCGTGCGCCGTAAAGGGTGCGAGATCGTCGATGCCTTCGCCGACGCCGATGAAATGAACTGGCAATTTATACTTCTCCGACAGCGCCACGAGAATTCCACCACGCGCAGTGCCGTCGAGTTTGGTCATCACCAGCCCCGTCACGCCGGCTGTCTTTTGAAAGGCCTCGACCTGCGACAGCGCATTCTGACCAACTGTTGCATCGAGCACCAGCAGCACCGAATGCGGCGCACTCGAATCGACCTTCTTGATAACGCGCACGACCTTTTCAAGCTCCAGCATCAATTCTATCTTGTTCTGCAATCGGCCCGCTGTGTCGATCAACAACACATCTCGATTGTCCGCTTTCGCCGCCTCATACTCCTCGAATGCAAGGCTTGCCGAATCCGAGCCATGTTGGCGTGAGATCACCGGCGACTTCGTGCGCTCGCCCCAGACTTTCAATTGCTCGATGGCGGCTGCGCGAAACGTGTCGCCCGCAGCCAGCATCACTGTCTTGCCTTCGGCCGATAACGTCGAAGCAAGCTTACCGATCGTTGTCGTCTTGCCCGACCCATTAACGCCGACGACCAGGATGACAAACGGCTTCTTGCTCGCATCGATTTCCAGTGGCTTCGCCACCGGCGCAAGAACCTTCTCAACTTCGGTTGCAACGATTTTCGCAACATCTTCCGCCGAGACCGACCTGTCGTAACGGCCCTCGCCAACCGCGGTTGCAATTCGCATCGCGACATCAGTTCCAAGATCGGCGCGCAGCAGCACATCCTCGATGTCGTCAAGCATGGCGCGGTCGAGTTTGCGCTTGGTGACAAGGTCCGCAACCGAGCCGCCGAGCGAACTCGACGTGCGTTTGAGGCCGCCGGACAATCGCTGCCACCAGCCGTGCTTTCGATCTTGTGTGCTGTCGTTCATATTCATGGTGTGTTACCCGGTTCACGCCTCGAACGAAAGTCATCCGCTCCGATGGATACGCCGCAACCGACACCGGAAGAAATCCAGTCCCGCGTGCTTCATCGTGATGGGCTGATGCTGGTGATCGACAAGCCTGCGGGCATCGCCGTGCATCGTGGCCCAAAAGGCGGCCCCAATCTTGAAGCGTCGTTCGACGCTTTGCGATTCGGTCTGCCACGCCCGCCGGTTCTCGCGCATCGTCTCGATCGCGATACATCCGGCTGTCTGGTACTGGGACGCCACCGCAAGGCGACCGCGTCGCTTGGGTTGCTGTTCAAGCACGGCAAGATTTCTAAAACCTACTGGGCTGTCGTCGAAGGCGGACCTGCTGACGACGAAGGCGAGATCGACATTCCGTTGGGACGTTTGGACGCAGAACGCGGTTGGTGGCAGAAGCCGGACCCGAATGGCTTTCCGTCACTGACCAAATGGCGCGTGCTGGGACGCGGTGATGGACTAGCTTGGCTTGCGATGGAACCTGTCACCGGGCGCACGCATCAATTGCGTGTGCATTGTGCGACATCAGGTTTTCCGATTGTCGGCGACAATATTTACGGCAGCGGGCCGCGATTTGGCGAGCCCACGCTTCATCTCCACGCGCGCGAGATCGTGATCCCGCTTTCCAAGAACAAGCCGCCCGTGCGAGTGGCCGCGCCCGTGCCGTTGCATCTGCAAGAACGGTTGAAAGCATGTGCATGGAGCGATGAGCAAACGCCCGTTTGTGAAATGGCGGATTTAGCAGAGTAGCCGCGCGCCATCGTGGCTCGTCGCGCGAAGTGAACGAACCTCTCCTTGGTTCATGCCTGAAATCGCAACTGGGACAAAATGTTCAGTTCGGCCTTGTGTCGCGCTTTCGATCAGCACCTGACGTTCCGAGCCGACATCGAACGCCAACCGGCGTTGCAATGCGGCTCCACCCGTGACGCGAAGCCGCCTCGCACGCTCCTTGACGATGCGACCATCGACTTGCGGCATCTTCGCTGCCGGCGTTCCGGGACGCGGCGAATAGGGAAACACATGCAAAAACGTCAGCCCGCATTCCTCGACCAAATCCTGCGAGCGCGCGAACATCTCCTCGGTCTCGGTCGGGAAACCCGCGATGATGTCTGCACCGAAAGCGATATCGGGTCGCAATCGTTTCACCTGAGCACAAAACTCAATCGCGTCTTGGCGCGAATGTCGCCGCTTCATTCGCTTGAGAATGAGATCGTCGCCTGATTGGAGGGACAAATGCAGATGCGGCATCAAACGTTCATCGCTGGCGATGACATTGAGCAGATCGCGATCCACTTCAATGGAATCGATGGAGGAGATACGCAGCCGCTTCAGATCGGGGGCGTGTTTGAGAATCTGCTTTGTCAGCACACCGAGTTTGGTTGCGCCAGGCAGATCGTTTCCATAACTTGTGAGATCGACCCCCGTCAGCACAATCTCGGCATGCCCCGCTTCGACCAGCGTCCGCACCTGATCGACCACCGCACCCATCGCAACCGAACGTGAATTTCCACGGCCGTAAGGAATAATGCAGAACGTGCAGCGATGGTCGCAGCCGTTTTGCACTTGTACGAACACACGCGGCAGGCCGCTCTGGAAGCCCGACACCAGATGCGGTGCCATTTCCTTCACCGCCATGATGTCCGTAACGGCGATATTTTGCTCGCTTGCAACATCGAACGCGGCGCGGGTGTCCCGCCAGGCCTCTCCGTGCATTTTGTCGTCGTTACCGAGCACCCGATCGACTTCGGGCATCGCCGCAAACATTTCGGGCTCGGTCTGCGCCGCGCAGCCGGTCACGACGATGCGTGTGTTCGGCTGATCGCGACGAAGCCTGCGGATGGTCTGACGCGCCTGCGCAACGGCCTCGTTGGTGACCGCACAGGTATTGATGACGATTGTATCGTCGAGACCGGCATTCTCCGCCTCGCGCCGGATCACTTCGGATTCGAATGCATTCAACCGACAACCGAGCGTGACGACTTCGACGCTCATATCAGGCAACGTTCGCGAACAAAGCCGGATCGAACCGGCCTTCAAACTCGAAAGCTGCCGGCCCGGTCATCAGAACATGATCGTCGCCGTCCCGCCATTCGATGGTCAGTTCACCACCCGGCAGCGTCATGGTCACGACGCGATTGGTGCGCTTCAGCCGCGCCGCTGCGACCGCAGTCGCGCACGCCGCCGAGCCGCAGGCCTTCGTCAGACCCGCGCCGCGCTCCCATGTCCGCATCGTGATGTGATCGCGATCGACGACATGCGCGAGCGTGATGTTCGCGCGCTCCGGGAAAATCGGATGATTTTCTAACAGAGGGCCGAAGCGTGCAAGATCGTAAGCGTTCACGTCATCCACCCAGAAGATCGCATGCGGATTGCCCATGCTGACGACCGATGGCGTGTGAAGGATCGGCGCGTCGATCGGACCGATCTGCAACTCGATCGACCGCGTGTCGCGAAATTCCTCAGCGAGCGGAATGTCCTTCCAGTCGAATTTTGGCTTGCCCATATCGACCGTATAGAGATCGGGCGATGGACCTTGCCAGCAGTTTAGCGTTCCGGCGCGCGTCTCAAACGTCAGCGCGTCCTTACCTGTTTCCGCGAACATCCGCTGCGCCACGCAGCGCATGCCGTTGCCGCAGGCTGCCGCTTCGGAACCATCCTTGTTAAAAATGCGAATGAAGGCGACGCTGCCCTGGGACCGCGGCTTGTGAAGCACCATCAACTGATCGTAAGGCATGCCATCAGGTGAGGCTACGGCGCGCGCCTCATCGGGGCTGACGGTCGCCGCCGAATCGCGCAGATCGACAACGACGATTTCGTTGCCGATGCCGTTCATCTTGACGAACGAATGATTTGCGAGCGCGCCCATAATACCGTCCTGTGCCCGGTCTATATGGCGAATCAAGTGGCGGTTGGCCAGAGCGGCAGATCACCTGCCCGGTCCTGTTTCAAGAGCGGCTGAACGTCAGTTATGGAACGATGGCAACGCTTCGTGGTATCGTTTGCGAGATGTTGCAGACGAGATAGCCGAACTGTCGGCCGATGGAGATGTCCGAATGAATGACGCTGGTTTTCATCGTTTGGCAGCCTTGCTGCTGATCCCGGCTGCGCTGGCGGTGAACCTGCCTTCGGCGTTCGCTCAGGCCCCTCCGGCAACGACCACACCCCCCGCCACAACGACACCCCCCGCGACAGCGACGCCCGCCAACCCGATAGCTCCCGCCCCTTCGCCGCCGCCGGCATCCTCAACGCCACCGGCACCGGTGCCTGAAACACCAGCACCGTCCACTGCTCCTCCTGCGGCCACTACGCCGTCGCCCGTGCCAACGCCGCCAGCTTCTACACAAACACCTGCGCCATCGCCGCCCCCGGCGCCTGCCCCAAAGGCCCAGAACAATGATCCGTTCGGCGAGGAGCAGACGCTGGCGGCAAGAAAAACCGTGATGCTTAAGGGCACGGCGAATTGGGATTCCGCCTTCGAAACTTTGACCGGATCGCTGAAAACGCTGACGGCCTTTCTCGACAAGCAAAACATCAAACCGGCCGGCAACGTTTTGATTGTCTACACGTCAACCGACGACACCGGGTTTTCCTATCTGGCTGAAGTCCCCGTCGATCAGGACCCGAAGAATCTGGCGAAGGGCATGACCATGGGAAATTCGCCGGAAGGAAAGACGCTGAAATTCGTCCATCGCGGGTCCTACGACAATATGGACAATACCTATGAGGCGATCACCAATCATCTCGACGACAAGAAGCTTGAAGCGAAAGATACCTTCATTGAGGAATACGTCACCGATCCTCTCAAGACCGCCGAGGACAAACTCGTCATCAACGTGTTCGTGCCGCTGAAATGAGAAGCGCGATGAGACAAGCGGCATTCGCTATCTTGAGCGCGCTGCTGATATCTCCAGCCGCCGCCCAGGTTTCGCCGCCGTCCATTTCTGTGACCGGCGACGCGACGATCTCCGTAGCGCCCGACCTTGCCCAGATCGACGGTGGTGTGACCAGCGACGCCAAGACGGCGCGCGAGGCGTCGGAGGCGAACAACAAGGCGATGGGACTTGTTCTGCTTGCGCTGAAAAGCGTAGGGATACCGGAAAAAGATTTTCAGACCTCGCAGCTTTCGTTGCAGCCGCAGTATGCGCCGAATCGAAACGGCTCCTCGCCGGTCATCGGTTTTCGCGCCAGCAACCGCGTGACTGTCACCGTCCGCGATGTCGCAAAAGTCGGAAGCGTTATCGATACACTGGTGACGAACGGCGCCAACGACATCGGCGGAATCTCATTCATGGTGGCGCAGCCATCGAAGCTGCTCGACGAAGCCCGCCCGAAAGCCGTCGCCGATGCACGGCGCAAGGCAGAAATCTACGCGCGGGCCGCAGGGGTTGCGCTCGGC
Source organism: Hyphomicrobiales bacterium (assembly GCA_038241045.1). Classification (GTDB taxonomy): domain Bacteria; phylum Pseudomonadota; class Alphaproteobacteria; order Rhizobiales; family Xanthobacteraceae; genus Afipia. Next base: position 5,825 of record JBBRGE010000089.1, read on the forward strand.
GCGCCGCTCAGTATCTCCGAAGAAAGCTCCGCCGGGCCTATAACATTTCGCAAGATGTCGGCAGGACTTTCGTCTCCGGCGCCCGTTGCGCCGGGTGAAGAGACATTGCGGATTTCGATCGGCGTGACTTACGAGATCAAACCGAAGACGCCTTAATTAAATTTCGAATGTCTGTCCCGGTTTCAGCGCGAGAAATTTTTCACGCGGAATGTTCGCGTCGGTGAGCGCCTTTGCTAACTCCTGTGGCGGCTGGTCAACCAATTCATCGGTCAACTTGAACGTACCGTAGTGATTTGCGAGCGCCTGCTGCGCGCCGCAATCGCCCATCGCTTTGACGGCTTCGTCTGGATTCATATGCTGTTCCTCAAGGAACCAACGGGGCTCGTAGGCGCCGATTGGCAAGATGGCCAGCCGGATCGCGCCATGCGCGTCCTTGACGCGGCGAAACAGACGGCCTTCGCCATAGCCTGAATCGCAGACGATGTAGATTTTTCCCGCAGGCGTTTCCAGAACAAAGCTCGCCCACAAGGTCTTGTTACGATCGAACAGACCGCGCGCCGACCAATGCCGCGTGCGAACCGGTGTCACCGCTACGCCATTGCCGATCTCGACGCGCTGATCCCAATCAACTCCTTCGGCGCGAATGTTCGCATTGGCGCTTTTCATCACCAAGTCGTTCCCGAGCGGTGTGATGACGCGTGGCGAGAATTTCGCGGCGAGCTTTGCAAGCGTCGGCATATCGAGATGGTCGTAATGCGCGTGCGACACCAGCACGGCATCGATTGTCGGCAAACTATCGAATGCAATTCCGGGATCGTTGACGCGCTTAGGTCCGAGCAAGCCGAACGGCCCCGCGCGCTCCGACCAGATCGGATCGACAAGAACGTTAAGGCCGCCGGTTTGAATCAACCAACTCGCGTGTCCGACATAGGATAAGCGCAACTTGTCGCCTTCGACTTGCGGCGGCGGCGTATCCGAATAGGGACTTGGTACCCAATCCGGCCATTTCGGCCGGTTCGGATCGAGCACCCACTTCAAAATATGCAGCGGATTTTTCAGCGTCGATCCATCCGGATCGTGAAATCGCACCCCGTCAAAATGATCGGAGACGGGGCCGGTGTAAGTTTTCATGCGGGACATCCAGAATGCGCCACCGCCGCCGAGCGAGGTGGCTGCAAGGGCAAGCAAGCCAAAGAAGCTGCGGCGGCTGATTTTCATGCGCCGATTGGACCCAAAAACCCAGATTCTGCAAGGGGCTGCAGACACTTCGATGTGATCTTGGAATCACGGCGACTTGCGACGTTTCTTGACTTTAAAGGCGTCCGGCGCTTAAACCGCCGCACTTCTCGAAAAGACGTTCTTTTCGACCCGCCGCCCGGTGCTGGATGCCGGAGGTCAACGCCCGACAGCGCTGTGCGCCCTCGGGCGCAAAATTGTTTGGTTGTGAGGTTAGAGCGCATCGATGTTCGACAATCTGTCGGAAAAGCTTGGAGGCATACTCGATCGGCTAACGGGGCGCGGCGCGCTGTCCGAGGCGGACGTCGATGCCGCCATGCGCGAAATTCGCCGCGCACTCCTTGAGGCCGACGTCGCGCTCGATGTCGTGCGCGCCTTCACCGAGAAAGTCCGCGAACAGGCCGTCGGCGCAACCGTCGTCAAGTCGGTGACGCCGGGCCAGATGGTCGTGAAGATCGTTCACGATCAGCTTGTTGATATGCTTGGCTCAGACGGCCAGACCATCGATCTCAATGCACCGGCACCTGTGGCGATCATGATGGTCG
>JBBRGE010000090.1:0-7590 GCA_038241045.1 Hyphomicrobiales bacterium
GAGGCGCCACTGCACGGCGCGCTTGCCCTTGATGCCTTCCTCGATGGTGCAGAAAAAATCTGCGTGATCGCGGCGCACTTTTCGTTTGTCCACCACGCGCGTCAGCCCGCCCGTTCCCGGCAGCACGGCGAGCAATGGCACTTCGGGCAGCGCCACCGCGGCCGCGCCATCGTCCGCCATGATGATGTGATCGGTCGCGAGTGCGAGTTCATAACCGCCACCTGCAGCCGTGCCATTCACCACGGTGATGAAACGCTGGCCGGAATTTTCGCTGGAATCTTCAAGCCCGTTGCGGGTCTCGTTGGTGAATTTGCAAAAGTTCACTTTGTGCGCGTGGGTCGAGCCCGCGAGCATTCTTATATTCGCGCCCGCACAGAACACGCGATTTTTGCCGGAGCGCAGCAGCACCACCTTCACTTGCGGATGTTCAAAACGCAGTCGCTGCACGGCGTCGGCCAATTCAATGTCTACGCCGAGGTCGTAGGAATTCAGCTTGAGCAAATAGCCCTCGAACAGGCCGCCGTTCTCATCGACATCCATTGTCAGCGTGGCGACATCGCCCGCCACATCGATCTTCCAGTGCCGGTATTTGGACGGCTCAGTCTGGAAATCGATGTAGCGCGCGGAATTGCTAAGTTTTCGGGCTTCAGCGGCCATTATTCAACTTTCGATGGGCTTTCGAGCTATATGCACAATAATTCCTATTTTCGGGGGTGTCTACCCCATTTCAAACGAATATGCATTTTATTTCATATAGCGATTATGCCTATGCGGCGTGGCCCAACTTGCCTTCGCCGTGGAATTTCAGCAGTCGGTTGGCGAAGTCAGCGAACGCTTTCAACATCGCGTCCGCGGCCTCGCGATGCGGCGAATGCGCGGCGTTTTCAATGATCGACACCTCGACCGGGCAATAGCATTCCTCGCGCGCGATCTCGATCTGGCGCAGCGTTCCGTAGTGATCGTCCGCGCCCTGAATGATGGCGATAGGCACGCGCACATAGGCCAGCGATTCCGAAATATCCCAGTCTCGGAATTTCGGATCGAGCCACGCTTCATTCCAGCCGACGAAGGCGTTGTCGACATCCTTGTGCCAGCGCGCGAGTTTGGATTTCAGATCGGTCGTCGCATACGTCACTTTGATTTCGGCGATGGATTTGACCGAAATGTCCTCAACGACGAAATGCGGCGCGATCAGCACAAGCCCGCGCACGCGATGATCTTGAATACCGCCCGCGTAAATCGTTGTAATGGACGCGCCATCGGAATGGCCGAGCAGAAGCCCGCGACGAAATCCGATGACGTCGAGAATCTTCGGCAGCACATCCAGCGCTTCGGCATGCATGTAGTCGGGCTGGCGCGGCAATTTTGCCGGCGAGGATTGACCGTAACCGCTGCGGGAATAGACGAACACGCCCGCGCCCGTTGCCGCTTGAAGTTTGTCTGGGAAATCGCCCCACAGGCCCACCGACCCCAAACCTTCATGCAGCATCACGATGGTGGGCGCTTTATCTGGTGCCGGACCGATCATGCGGTATTCAAGTTCGGCATCGCCGATGGTGAGCGTGCCGGAGGATTGAAGGGAGATCATCGGGAAGTTTCCGTTCGCTCCTCTTGCTTGTCATCACCGGGCTTGTCCCGGTGATCCCGATTTATTACGCACAGTGCCATTTGCATCGGGATGGCCGGAACAAGTCCGGCCATGACATCGGGACTAGTTCGCCCCATCCCGCAATTTGAATCGCTGAATCTTCCCCGTCGCGGTTTTCGGCAGCGTCTCGACGATCTCGATCCAGCGCGGATATTTCCATGGCCCGATCTTCTGCTTGACGTGTTCCTTCAACTCCGCGTCGAGCGATGTGCCGCCTGCGCCGTTCTTCAGAACAAGAAACGCTTTCGGCTTGAGCAATCCTTCGGCGTCGGCGGCGGGGACGACTGCGGCTTCCAGCACCGCAGGATGCGTGATGAGCGCGCTCTCGACTTCAAACGGCGACACCCAGATGCCCGACACCTTAAACATGTCATCAGAGCGGCCGCAGTAAGTGTAACGGCCCTCGGAGTCGCGGGTGTATTTGTCGCCGGTGCGGGTCCAGCCGCCCTCGAATGTCTGGCGAGACTTGCTTCTTTGATTCCAGTAACCTTCGCCGGCGGACGGCGCATTGACCAGCATCTCGCCGACCTCGCCATCGGGCACATCCGCGCCCTTCTCATTCACAAGCCGCACGTCATATCCGGGAACGGGCTTGCCCGCCGTGCCGTATTTGATGTCGCCCGGCGTGTTCGAGAGAAAAATATGCAGCAATTCCGTGGAGCCGACGCCGTCCAGAATATCGACGCCAAAACGATCCTTCCATGTCTGCCCGACCAGTTCGGGCAGCGCTTCACCCGCCGAGGTGCAGATGCGCAAACGTGTTGTGCGCGCTTGCGTCTTGTAAGCTTCGTCGTTGAGCATCGCCGCGAACAATGTCGGCACGCCGAAGAAAATCGTTGGCTCGTGTTTGGCGATCAGATCGAACATGACTTGAGGTGTAGGCCGCTCCGGGTTGAGCACGGTCGTGGCGCCAACTGACATCGGGAATGTCAGCGCATTGCCGAGGCCATACGCGAAAAATAACTTCGCCGCCGACAAGCCCACATCGTCCTCGCGAATACCAAGGACTTGTCTGGCGTAGGTCGCTGCCGTCGCTTCAAGATTGGAATGCAAATGCCGCACGCCCTTCGGCATCCCGGTCGAACCCGATGAATAAAGCCAGAATGCCGGCTCGTCAGGATGCGTCGCGGCGGTGTCGAATTTATCGACCTCTTTGGCAAGTTCGTCCTTCAGTAACGTGTGGCCATGCGCGTCCTTGCCCGACACGACGATGTGCTGCAGATCTGGCATCCGGCCGAGCACGTCCTTCACCACCGGCAGCAGCGTTTCCGAAATGAACAGCACGCGCGCACGACAATCCGCGAGGATGTAGGCGTATTGTTCGGCGGTCAGCAGCGTGTTGAGCGGCACAGGCACGATACCGGCGCGAATCGCGCCCAGGAACACAATCGGAAAGTCGATGGTGTCGAGCATCATCATGGCAACGCGTTCTTCGCGCCGCACGCCGAGCCGCTTCAGCACATTGGCGAGGCGGCGGGTTTGTTTCTGCAGATCGCCGTAGGTGATCTCGGCGGCGGGATCTTTGAACACGATCTTTGTGCCGCGCCCCTGATCGACATTGCGGTCGAGCAGATACGTCACCGCGTTATAATGTCCGGACACGTCGCTCATGACGCGTGCATTCTCGTGTTCTTTCCCGCCTCGTCCCACACGGCGTTTTCCCCAGTTTTTGAATTATAATTCATATAAAGTCACCGCGAGCGATTGCTGTCAATCCTGCGTGGCACTATGTTTCAGGTTGGCGCGCATTCGGCGCGGCGGATTTTCGACCTCGCATGACCAAACAGCCGGACGCTGAAGGCGAATTTCTCGAACAGCTTGGCCAGCGCGTTCGCACCATGCGCGCGCTGCGCGGCATGTCGCGAAAAGTTTTGGCGAAAGTCTCGGGCATTTCCGAGCGCTATATCGCGCAGCTCGAAAGCGGCAAGGGCAATGTCTCCATCGTGCTGCTTCGCCGTGTGTCGGCGGCGATGGGCGCGCATGTGGAAGATTTGATTCCAACGGCCGACACCACTCCGGACTGGCTGGTGATCCGCGACCTGATGCGCAGCGCATCGGCCTCGCAGATTACCCACGCCAAGGACGCACTCACCGGCAACGCAACGGCGCGGCGTAGCGCGCAATTCTCGGGCATTGCGCTGATCGGTCTGCGCGGCGCGGGCAAATCCACGCTTGGCAAATTGCTGGCGAAGAAAATCGGCTGGTCGTTCGTCGAACTCAATAAGGAAATCGAACAACAGAACGGATTGTCCGTCGCCGAAATCATCGCGCTGTACGGCCAGGAAGGTTTTCGGCGGATGGAGCAGATCGCGCTGGTGCAGTTGTTGGCCCGCAAGGAATTGATCGTGCTTGCGACCGGCGGCGGCATCGTGTCCGAACCGCTGACCTTCGATCTGGTGCTGTCGTCGTTCTACACGGTGTGGCTGAAAGCAAAGCCCGAGGAGCACATGGGGCGCGTGCGCAAGCAGGGCGACCTGAGGCCGATGGCCGACGATCGCTCCGCGATGCAGGAATTGCGAACAATACTTCAGAGCCGCGAGCCGCTTTATGCGCGGGCTTCGGCGAGCGTCGATACGGCTGGGCTTGCGGTGAACGACGCAGCCGCCAAGCTGATCGATACGGTGACGCCGGTGCTGACGAAAGAACCGCTGGCGTTTGTGGCGAAGGCTGCGGGACGATAACAATCACTCGTTACGGACAGCCGATCCAGTCCTTCTTGTCGTTGCCGTTGAGTTTCGCGAGTTCAGGCACGCGGCGCGACAAGACGGCGCGCTGATTGATGTATCCCTTGTCGGTGATTTCGCCGCCGTCAACCGATGGCGGTTCGCTCATGAGGCGAGCCCTTGTTGCAAAAGTCGATGAACCGCCGCCACTGGATTTCAGTTTTGCCAGCCCGGCAGCAGCAACACTGCGCACGGCGTCGCTGGCCAGAACGCTCTCGGCGCTCGCGTCATCGGCCAGTTTCGCCAGCGCGCGGCAAACTGCGATATTGGGAATGATCAGAAAACGCACATCGTCGCCGTCATGTCCCGCGACCACGATGTCCTGCGCGACCGGCGCCAGCGCCGCAATGCCTGCAACGCGCAGGTTGCCGACGCTGACCCATGTGCCGGAGGTGAGCTTGAAATCCTCGGCGACACGGCCGTCGAAAAATAATCCAAGTTCTGGGCGATTTGCGTCGGCGAAAATCATCGCGTCGCCCATCAGATAAAACCCGTCTTCGTCGAATGCTTTCGCGGTCTGTTCCGGCGCTTTCCAGTAACCGGGCGTGACGTTCGGTCCGCGCACGCGCACTTCCAGCTTGTCGCCGCAGGCCAGCAATTTCAGTTCAGTGCCAGGAATCGGCACGCCGATATTGCCGGAACGCTGCGCCTGAAAATGGCAGTCGGTCGCAAGCGGCGCGGTCTCTGTGGAGCCCCATGAGGAGACAATCGGCACGATGCGCCCGACGGTTGCCATCGACATGGCTTCAAGCGCGTCCCACAGATTTTGCGGCAACGCCGCGCCGGCATAGAACATCAGCTTGACACCCGAGAAGAAACGCTGCCGCAGCGCCTCGTCGTCGCGCAGCGCCGCAATCAGCATGTCGTAACCACGCGGCACGTTGAAATAGACGTCGGGCATCATGTCGCGCAAATTCGCGAGCGACAGCGCGAACAATCCCGGCGCGGGTTTTCCGCTGTCGATATGCAGCGTGCCGCCGGTGCGCAGCACGCCGTTGAAATTGTGATTGCCGCCGAACGTATGGCTCCATGGCAACCAGTCGAGCGTTGTCAGCGGACCTTCAGTGAGAAACGTCCAGCATTGTAGTTTCGCCGCCTGGTTCGAGGTCAGCATGCGTTGCGTGTTGATGACGGCCTTCGGTGAACCGGTGGAGCCCGACGTGAACAGAAACTTCGCGATGGTATCGTGATTGACGCCGGCGAATGCAGTTTCGACAGCCGCGCCCTCAGGCGCACTTGTGATCTCGGAGAACGCAAATGCGCCGTCAACTCCGGCGGGATCGCCCGCCACGATCTTGGCGGTGTGAAGTTTTGCAATCGCGCGCAATGCGGGCGCGAATTGCATTGCGCTCGCGACATAGATCGCGCCGGGCTCGAGTAACGCGATCATGGTCTTGAGCTTGTCGAAATCCTTCGAGACCAGCGAATAGGCCGGCGAGATCGGCGCCACCGGCACGCCAACATGCATCGCCGCCAAAGAGAACACCGCGTGGTCGATCGAATTGTCGGAGAGGATCGCAAGCGGACGCTGCGGGCTCGTGTTCTGTGAAAGCAACCAGCCGCCGGCGGCGCGTACTTTTTTCAACGCATCGCGATAGTTCAGGCGCGCCCACGGCACATCGGCGCTTTGACGCTCGGCAAGAAAGATCGCGTCGGGCGTCTCAACCGCCCATTGCTCCAGCCAGTCGCCGACGCAGCGCGCGTAATCGTCGAGCGGCGTTGCGGATTTCAGCCAGATGCTGCCGTCGGGTTTGCGCTCGGCATCAATTCGCGCGGGTGCGAACATCGCGCCGGTCTCGTCTCGTCGATGGGCGGCGGTCTTTGTCATCGGCGAATGCACCTACGCTTGCTGAGAAGGCGGCACGATACGACCCTGCGTGGTCAGCGCAAAAGCAGGCATTTGGCTCCATCAATCTTCCCTTGGGCGACTGCTTGATTTAGCGAATAATAATGCAGTTCGTTTCGCCAACTTCAGGCGACTGATGCAATATAATGCCTATTGGGCGAAGCGTGTCAAACGAAAACAGGAAGCGATGGCTCGCTTCCTGTGTCGTCGGCACTGGCTATGGATGGAGATTTTAGAATCTCGCCGTTGCGGAAAGCCTGAATGTGCGCGGCTGACCGGGCGACAAATTGTTGTTGCCGTCGGCGGACGCCCAATAGCCTTTGTTGAAGACGTTCTCGATGTTGAGCTGCGCGCGCCAGGTCTCGTCGATCTTGGCATAAAGTCCTGTGTCGAAGCGGACGAACCCGGGCAGCCGCACGCTGTCGTCCGACGATGCAAACGAATTCGAGAAGTAGATCACGCCGGCCGCGGCACCCCAGCGCTCGTCGAACTGATACTTGTTCCACCACGAGAATTGATTGAAGGGCACGAGCTGGATGCGATTGCCCGCAACGATTGTCGCTGTCGTCCCCTGGACGATGCGCGCATCGGTGTAGGAATAACCGAGCTGGGACTGCCAGGCCGCGTTGACATAACCGTTGAGGGTGGTCTCGAAACCACGAATACGCTGCTTGGCATCCGGGAAGAACGTGCCGTCGCCGTTCGGGTTTGCGATCGGCACATTGCTGCGATCGATATTATAGATCGCTGCGGCGTACTGCAGACGAGGATTGATATTCCACTTCACACCGAATTCCTCGGTCTCAAACTTCTGCGGCTTCAGGATCACTGTGCCAACATTCAGCGCGCTGAACTGATCGCCTGACGACGGCAGATAGGACGTCGAATACATGCCGTTGATCGAGACGTTGTCGACCGGCTTGACGATCACGGCGCCTTGCGTTGAGAGCTTTTCGTCGGTGCGAACACGATTGGTGTTGGTATTCATATCCAGCGCTTGAAGATCGAAACGATCGTAGCGCACGCCCGCCACCAGTTGCAGCCAGCGCGTGACATCGATCTGGTCGCGCACATAAGCCGACTGCGTGTTGAGTCGATACTTGCTGTTGGCGTCCGACGCGATGTGATTGAATACGACAGGGCCGAAGAACGTCGGGTTGAACGGATTGCCCACGATGGTGTTCGCGCCGCCATTGCCGGGAAAGAAGCCGGTCTGGCGATAGCTTAATCCGGTCTGCCTTCCGAACTCGGTGCCGAAGCCGATGGTGTGGGCAGCGCCCAAAGCCGCAACCTTGTAGGTGAAATCGGTCTGGTTGATCGCGTTTTCGCGGTTCGTCGTGTTCTGATAGGCCGCGTAGTTGAATGCGGTCTGC
>JBBRGE010000091.1:0-7550 GCA_038241045.1 Hyphomicrobiales bacterium
CGGCCTTCGCCTTCATCGCGTCCTTGATGGCATTGTTGATGTCATCGCGCAGCATGGCCGTCTCCTTCTGCGGCGCGTCGCGCCGTCGTGCGTTCAGATTTAAGGCGTTTCCGCCGTTCCTACAACCGCGCCGAAACTACATCTTCAACCAATCGAGCATCGCCGCAGTCATAACATCGGGCTTTTCGAGTTGGGGCAAATGCCCGCAATCCGGAATGACGACGAGCTTTGCGCCCGTAATTCCCTTGGCGAGTTCGTGCGAAAATTCGTTCGACACCATGTCGTCGGTGTCGCAGGTCAGCACCAGCGTCGGACATTTGATCGACGCCAGTAGCGGCAGCGAATCCGACCGGCTCATGATCGCCTCGAGTTGCGCGATGAATCGCTCCGGTCCGATATCGTCGGCCATGTCCATCACAATCTTCTTGATCGCCGCGTCATTCGCGTGTTTCGGATGCACGAACTTCGCAAACAATTTTTCGACGATCCCCGGATAGCCGCCCGCTCTGGTCTCGGCGATCAACGCGTGGCGCCCCGCTGACGCATCCGGCTTTTCAGGCCGCGCCGATGTGTTCAGAAGACCTAACCGCGAAATACGCTCCGGTGCCTGCCGAAACATTTCCAGCACGATGTATCCGCCCATCGAATGGCCCGCGAGCGCGAAACGTTTCGGTGCCTCGTCGAGAATACGTTTGGCGATTCCGCTCATGGTGTTGTCGCGGATATGATTGGGAAGAACAACAGGACCGTCGCGCCAGAGCGCAGGAATTTGCGGCGCATAAATGCGCGGCGAACAGACGAGACCGGGAACGAGCAGGATCGGCAGCGTTTCGGTCATGTTGTCACTCCATCATGTGTTGAAACGGAAATGCATCACGTCGCCGTCGGCGACGACATATTCTTTGCCTTCGAGGCGTAATTTGCCGCCATCGCGTGCACCGGCTTCGCCGTTGAGCTTGACGTAGTCGTCATACGCAATGGTCTCGGCGCGAATGAAGCCTTTTTCGAAGTCCGTATGAATGACGCCCGCCGCCGCCGGACCCTTGGTGCCGGTGGTAATCGTCCAAGCGCGTGCTTCCTTCGGGCCGACGGTGAAGTATGTGATGAGGTGCAGCAATTCGTAACCAGCACGAATGAGACGATCGAGGCCCGCTTCTTCGAGACCGAGCGTGTCGAGAAAATCCACACGCTCCTCTTTGGACAAGGTTGCGATCTCGGATTCGATCTTGGCGGAAATCGCGACCGCGACCGCGCCTTCTTTCTTAGCGTGCTCGAATACTTGTTGCGAAAAATTGTTGCCCTTCGCCGCCGAGCCTTCTTCCACGTTACACACATAGAGAACCGGCTTGGACGTTAAAAGCCCGAGCATGCGGAATGCGCGTTCTTCTTCCGCCTTGCGTTCGAGAAAACGCGCGGGCTTGCCTTCGCGCAGAAGTTTCAGCGAGCGATCGACCAGTTCGAGCTGCTCCTTGGAATCCTTGTCGCCGCCCTTGGCCTTCTTCGTCAGGTTATCGACTCGCTTCTCAAGGCTCTCCAGATCGGCCAGCATCAACTCGGTCTCGATGATTTCGATATCGGCAAGCGGCGCGATCTTGCCTTCGACATGCGTGATATCGGAATCTTCAAAACAGCGCACCACATGCGCAACCGCATCGACTTCGCGGATGGTGGCGAGGAATTGGTTGCCGAGGCCCTCGCCTTTTGAGGCACCCTTCACGAGTCCGGCGATGTCCACAAATGTCAGCCGCGTCGGAATGATCTGCGCGGATTTTGCAATCGCCGAGAGCTTGTCGAGTCGCGGATCCGGCACCGCGACTTCGCCGACATTCGGCTCGATGGTGCAGAACGGATAATTCGCCGCCTGCGCGGCCGCCGTTTCGGTCAGCGCGTTAAAGAGTGTGGACTTGCCGACATTTGGCAGTCCGACGATGCCGCATTTGAAACCCATAACGTCCTCGAAATTCCAATTTCGTCATTGCGAGCAGAGCGAAGCAATCCAGAAGCGACAGGCAAGAGCTGGATTGCTTCGTCGTTTCGCTCCTCGCAACGACGGCTCTAATTTTCTCAGTTAGCGCCGTTGTTATCGCCGCCATCGTCCTTCTCGCCAAATCCTTTCGCATCCATTGCAAGATGCACCTTGTTCTGAAACGCCGAGTCCTGACCGGCGACAATCAATCCCGCATTCTCCGCAACGATGTCGCACAGTGCGATGACCCAAGGCTGCTCGCTTTTGGCGAAATCATTCAACACATGTGCATGCACCAGTTCCTTGACGCCGGGATGCCCGACGCCGAGACGAATGCGGCGATAATCATTGCCGACATGCGCCGAGATCGAACGCAACCCGTTATGCCCCGCGATGCCGCCGCCGACCTTCACACGCAACTTCGCAGGTGTCAGTTCGATCTCGTCGTGAAACACCGCGATGTCGCCGACCTCGATCTTGAAAAACTTCGCCGCTTCACCGACCGATAGTCCAGAATCATTCATATAAGTTGTCGGCTTGAGCAGAATGATGCACTCGCCGCCGAGCGTGCCTTCTGACGTCTCGCCTTGAAAACGACGGCGCCACGGACCAAATCCGTGACGCCGCGCGATCTCGTCGACAGCCATGAACCCGATATTGTGCCGGTTGGCCTGATACTTCGCGCCGGGATTTCCCAGTCCGACGAACAGGCGCATGGCGCAATCTCTTCGTTAGGTCGTAGCCGATTACTTCTTCTTGTCGCCACCACCCGCAGGTGCTTTCGCAGCACCGCCCGCAGGCGCTTTCGCACCGGCCGCAGGTGCAGCACCAGCCGCAGGAGCGGCACCGGCTGCAGGCGCAGCACCGGCCGCAGGCGCGGCACCAGCCACAGGCGCAGCAGCAGCGGCAGCAGCAGCCGCCTTCTGTTCTTCGGCGTAACCCGACGGCGGCACGATGGTGACCAGCGTCGCGTCGGCGCGCGTGAACAGTTTCACATTGCCCGGCAACGTAATGTCGGTGATGTGCAGCGAATAGCCGATGTCGAGCTTGCCGACGTCAACTTCCAGATATTGTGGAATGTTGTCAGCCGGCACTTCGAGGTCGATGTTATGCGTCACGATGTTGACGGCGCCGCCGCGCTTCACGCCCGGCGACGTTTCCGCATTGAGGACATGCAACGGAACGCTGACGCGGATCTTGGCACCTTCGCCGAGCCGCAGGAAATCTACATGCAGCGGAAAATCGCGAACCGGATCGAGCGCGAAGTCGCGCGGAATCACGCGATGCTTTTTGCCGTCCAGTTCGATGTCGTGAATCGTCGTCAGAAAACGTCCCGCGCCGATGCGCAGGCGCAGTTCCTGATCGTCGAGCGAGATCGTGAGTGGGGGCTGGTTGTTGCCATAGATCACTGCCGGGATACGGCCAGCGCGACGTTCAGCCCGGGCGGCCCCCTTGCCGGCCTTCGGACGAGCGGTCGCCTTCAATTCCTTGACGGTCGCCATTGTGAGGTTCCTTGTTACGTTCTTTGGTTTTCAAAAGTGAAGGGCCGCTAAGCGGCCCGATTTCACGCCACGACAAGCCTCCAAGGGTGCGGGGGTCGCGGACGTGGCGGGTTTCTAGCGGCTTGGGGCCGCAATGACAAGGAAATGAGGGAATTTTGGCGACGGAAGCCGTGGCCTGCGCGTCGTAGCGCTCGGCCTACTCCTTGGTTGATCGGTGTGATGCTTGGCCGCAATTCGTGCGGTTTTTCAATCGATTGCGGCTATCGACAAGGTCTGCCGGCGCGCGAGCCGCAGCATGACTAAACCGCGGGCCGCTCGGTCAATACCTGCTTTCGGCCGGACCCGGCAATCAGCGGCCTGAAGAACCCGCCCAACGGCTTTTCGATCAAATAATACACAGCGACGCCGGTGACTGTGCTGCAGATGCATGAGGCAATCACGAACATGATCGTCGCTGTCAAACCCGACGCGCCGCCCGCAAACAGCACGGCGTTCTTCAGCGCCGCAAGCGCGATGCCATGCGTCAGATAAATCGAATACGACGCGTCGCCCAGCAATGCGGGGAGCCGCCAGTGCCTCAGCAGCGGTTCGACGCCAAGCGCGCCCGCGACGATCAGCGCCGCAGGCAATCCCCAGCAGACAAAGCGATCGAAAGCGATATCGGTAGCCGACAACGATCCGGCGGCGAGTAGCACTCCAAATCCCACGGCGATCAGAAACACTGCGACAGCGGAACGGGGCAGCATTTTATTTTCATATGCAATGCCGATCAGACAACCGACCGCGAATTCAAGCAGCAACGGGCTGGTGTAGGTCAGTGCGATAGCGCTCGAAGGCACCGTCCAAATGCGCAGCGATACGAGTCCGCACAACAGGATGCCGACGAAAAATACCCGATGCCGGCTCGCCATCAGCAAACCGCAAGCAAAGACCGCATAGAAAAACATTTCGAAATTCAGCGTCCAACCCGCGATCAGGAGCGGTTGAATTTCTCCGCTGCGCGCGGAAAAATACGGGACGAACAGCAGCGACTGCGTAAGGTCTGCCAACGGCGGCAAAGACGCGCGGTCGCGGAAAACAATCCACCCCAAATACAGGAACAGCGTGATCGCCCAATACAGCGGAACGATGCGCACGATCCTGTGCTTGATAAACGACGATGGCGTCACATCATCGCGCGCCGTTGTGGTCCACATGATGAAGCCGCTGATGACGAAAAAAATATCCACCCCGGCGGCGCCGAAGGACGGCCAGTCCGGCCTGAAATATTCCGCCACCATGCCGCACGCATGAAACATCACCACCATCAAGGCGGCGGCGGCGCGCAGATACTGGATCGACCAAATCTTTGGCATTGGAACAAGCTGCGCCGGTTCTGCTTGCCAAACCTCTAAGCGGTATCTCAATCCGCCTTTTTGGGCGTCAATCATTCGTTAACGATAGGTTTTAAGGGTCGCGAACCGGTTCTCTTGTATCTGTCGTTACCTATGTAATGCACCCGAAAGTCCGGCATGGCGCTTGCCGAAAAAACCCACACCACACGACGCCTGCTGCTCGCCTCCGACGTCGAGGACGAGCACAGCGAGCTTGCGCATATTCTTCAGAACGCCGGCAGCGTCGAGGCGATCTCGATTTTCGATCTTCCCGATCACCCGGCGAGCGATTTTTCCGGCGTCGTCGTCGATATCGATCTGACCTCGGTGGAAGCCGTGCAGCGCGTCCGCAAGAAGCTGACCGGCAAAGCCTATCAGGCGTTGCCGCGTTTGTTTGTGCTGGCGGACGCCTTGCACCATGGCTCTGCACAGGCATGGGCGCTGGGCGCGACCGACACCATCCACCGCCCGTTCGATCCCGAAAGCATTCTGCATCGCATCCGCCACGCGTTTCCGGAAAAGCCGCAGGACGAGCGCACCAGTACGGCAAAAATTCTCAGCAAGGGCGTCGCTGCGGCCCAAGCCGTGATGGTGAAAATTTTCGAGCGGCTACCTGCGGGCATTCCGCTGACCCTCGACGATGTGCTGCAGGCGGAAACCGAAATTCTGAAAGCGCTGCGCAAAAGCACGCTCAAGGAATGGCTGCTCGCGGTGAGCAAGCATCACAAGCGTAGCTACCGCCACACGCTGCTGGTGACAGGATATGCCGTCGCCTTCGCGCAATATCTCGGCATGCGCGAAGAAGACCAGCGTCGCCTGGCCCGCGCCGCCCTCGTCCACGATGTCGGCATGGCGTTCATTCCGGTCAGTATTTTGGACAAGACCTGCGAACTGACCGCAGAAGAAAGCAGAATCGTTGCCGGACATGCACGTCTCGGTTACGACGCGTTGCGCAAGCAGGGCGGATTTCCCGCCGAGGTGCTCGACGTCGTGCTGCATCATCACGAACTGCTCGACGGCACTGGATATCCGGAAAACCTGAACGCCGAGCGCCTCAGCGACATCGTTCGCATCGTCACGCTGGTCGATACTTATGCCACGCTGCTGGAGGCGCGCGACGACAGGCCGCCGCTGTCAGCCGCCCGCGCCTTCACCGCGCTGGAGCATCTTGAAGGCAAGATCGATGTCGCGTTGCTGCACGCCTTCAGGCCGGTGGCGTTCGGGTCGTAGCCGCCAATTAAAAGAAACGCCGGTCAGCCCTGCATCCTGCGCGGCTTGCGCTTGACGCTTCTGGCAGCACATTCCCTCCACACGCAACATGGGAGTGACGATCATGCCGTTCGTTCGCATCGACCTTGCCGAAGGAAAATCCGCTGAGCATCGCAAGCGGATTGGCGAGATTGTCTACACGGCGATGACGGACACCATCAACGTACCGCCGGACGACAAATTCCAGATCATCACCGAGCACCCGCTCGAGGAGATGAATTTTCCAGCAAGTTATCTCGGCATCGACTACAGCCACGACATGGTCTTTATTCAGGTCACGCTGAATTCTGGACGCACGCTCGAGATGAAGAAGGCGTTCTACCAGCGCGTTGCCGACGACCTGCATGCACAATTGAAAATCCGCCGCGAGGACGTGTTCATCAATCTCGTCGAAGTTGCGAAGGAAAACTGGTCGTTCGGCAACGGCATCGCGCAATATGCGTGAGGAGAAAACATCGCCCGACTAGGAGCCGAGCAACTTTTTCTCCAGAGCGTCGATGCGCGCCTTCAGCGCTTCGTTCTCTTCGCGGGCGAGACGCGCCATATCCTTCACGGCGTCGAACTCCTCGCGCTTGACCAGATCGAGATCGCGCAGGATGCGCTCGGCCTGCCCGCGCACCACCGTCTCAACCTCGCGCTTGACGCCCTGCGCGGCGCCTGCGGCGTCGTTCATCACGCGTGCGATTTCGTCGAAAAACCGGTTGCTGGTCTGGGTCATCGTTCGTCTCCGAAGGGCGGTCGCGGTACGTTCAGACAATGGTGATGGCGCACCCATCCCGCAAGATGTAAGAACCTGACAAATCCAACGTCCCGCCGGAATCGTCAGCCGCATGCTCGCCATCGCCTTTCCCGTGTTCGATCCCATCGCCATCGCCATCGGACCCATCGCGATCCGCTGGTACGCGCTGGCCTATATCGGCGGCATCGTGCTGGGATGGATCTACGCCCGCAAGATCATCCAGAGCGAACGGCTGTGGGGCGGCAAGGCGCCGTTCTCGCTGCTGGATTTCGACGATTTTATTTTATGGGTGACGTTGGGAATCATTCTCGGCGGCCGCACTGGTTATGTGCTGTTTTACAATCTGAGCTATTTCACCCAGCACCCGGCGGAAATCCTTGAATTGTGGAAAGGCGGCATGTCGTTCCATGGCGGCTTCCTCGGCTGCGTCGCCGCCGTGTTGTTGTTCGGCTGGAAGCGCAACATCCCGGTGCTGTCGCTCGGCGACGTCACCTGTGCGGTCGGGCCGATCGGATTGTTTCTGGGGCGCATCGCCAATTTCATCAACAGCGAATTGTGGGGCCGCGCTGCGGACCCTAGCCTGCCCTGGGCAATCGTGTTTCCCAACGGCGGACCGCTGCCCCGTCACCCGAGCCAACTCTACGAAGCGGGGCTCGAAGGCGTCGTCCTGTTCATGATGTTGGCGTTGCTGATTCGCCGCG
>JBBRGE010000092.1:0-7532 GCA_038241045.1 Hyphomicrobiales bacterium
CGAACCCGTCATGCCATACGGATGACCGACCGCGACCGAGCCGCCATTGACGTTGAGCTTCTCGGGATCGATGCCCAGCTTGTCGCGACAATAGATCACCTGCACGGCGAAGGCTTCGTTCAATTCCCAGATGTCGATGTCGTCGATCTTCAGGTTATGACGCTTGAGCAGGCGCGGGATCGCGAACACAGGTCCGATGCCCATTTCGTCCGGCTCGCATCCTGACGAAACGAAGCCGCGGAAAATGCCGAGCGGCTTGAGGCCCTTTTTCGCCGCCATCGCGCCGCTCATGATGACGGCAGCGCTCGCGCCGTCCGACAATTGGCTGGCATTGCCCGCCGTGATGGTGCCGCCTTCGCGCACTGGCTTGAGGCCTGCGAGACCTTCCGCCGTTGTTTCCGGACGCGGACCTTCGTCCTGCGAAATTGTAATGTCTTTGAAGGAAATTTCCTTCGTCACTTTATCCGCGACCGCCATCTTGGTGGACATTGGGGCGATCTCGTCCTTGAAGCGTCCGCCTTGCTGGGCCGCGGCGGTGCGGCGTTGGCTTTCCAGCGAATACTCGTCCTGCTTCTCGCGCGAGATATTATAACGTTTCGACACCACCTCGGCGGTATCGAGCATCGCCATGTAGACCTCGCCCTTGATCTTCAAGAGTTCAGGATCGACCGCGTGGAATTTGTTGATGTGATCGTTCTGCACCAGGCTGATCGATTCGCCGCCGCCCGCGACCGCAACCTCGACGCCATCGAACATCACCGAGCGCGCGGCGACCGCGATCGCCTGCAATCCCGATGCGCACTGGCGATCGATCGTCGTGCCGCCCGCCGTAACAGGAAGTCCGGCACGCAAAAGCGCCTTGCGGGCAATGTTGCCGCCGGTGGTGCCCTGCTGCATCGCCGCGCCCATCACGACGTCCTCGACTTCCTTGCCGTCGATGCCCGCGCGCTTGACGGCGTGCTCGATGGCGTGGCCTAGAAGTGTCGCGCCCTCGGTGTTGTTGAATACGCCGCGATAGGCTTTGCCGATCGGCGTGCGCGCTGTGGAAACGATAACGGCTTCGGTCATGAACGACCTCCTGTTGCAAGTTTTTGTTGAGGCTGATGTTGGCGTTGTTGGTTTCGCAATTCGTGGCGCGAGAGCTTGCCGACGCTGGTGCGCGGCAGTTCTTTGATGAATTCGACCGCGACGGGCAACTCATGCTTGCCGATCTTGCCGGTAAGGAACGCGCGAAGCTCGTCAATGGTGAACGGCTTGGCGTCGGCGCGCAGCGTGACGAACGCTTTGGCGGCCTCGCCGCGATAATCGTCAGGTACGCCGATCACGAGCACTTCCTGAACGGGCGGATAGGTGTAGATCGCTTGCTCGATCATCTGCGGATAGACGTTGAAGCCGCCGGAGATGATCATGTCCTTCTTGCGGTCAACCAGATAAAAATATCCGTCGGCGTCCATGTAGCCGATGTCGCCGGTGAGAAAACGATCGCCGACGAACGACGCAGCCGTCTCCGCCTCGCGGTTCCAGTAGCCGCGCGTGACGTTCGGGCCGCGAATACGAATTTCGCCGCTTTCCCCTGCAGGCAAAACTTTCTTCGGATCGTCGAGCGATACAACGTCCATCTCGATGCCGGGCAGCATGAGACCGATGGAGCCCGGTTTGTCCGGTCCATCCGGCGGATGGCCGGTGCCGGGCGAACAAGTCTCGGTCATGCCCCAACCGCTTTTCAATGAGAGCTTGGTCTTGCGCTCGAAAATCTTGGCGACTTCAACCGGCAGCGGCGCGCCGCCGGACCCTGCATGAGCCAGCGATGAGAAATCGCGTTTGTCCAAATCTGGGAGGCTTGCAATCGCAATCCACATTGTCGGCACGCCGGGCAAGTAAGTGGCGCGCTTGATTTCGATGTCGCGCATCACGGCATCGAGGTCAAAGCGTTGATGAAGCAAGATCAGCGCACCCATTTTCAGGCAGCGCAGCAGCACGACCGTGAGGGCGAAAATATGGAACAGCGGCAGCACGAGAATGACGCGCTCGATGGTGTTGCGCTCGGCCCGTGTCGGTGCGCTCCACACATCATATATAGAGACACCGGATGTCAGGTTGCCGTGGGTCAGCATCGCGCCTTTGGGCAATCCTGTGGTGCCGCCGGTATATTGCAGCAGCGCGATATCGTCGGGGCTTATGGCTGGCCATTGCGCCGGTGCTTTCGCGTCCCTGACGAAATCCTTGAACGACATGATGGCGGGGTTATCCGGCAGCGCCATCATCGGATTGCCGACATCGCCCCAAGTCTGGTCCTCGCAGACGATCAGGCGATCGACCAATCCCGCTTCGAAAAACTTCAGCGCGGTCGGCAACAATGTCGAGAGGTTGCTGGTGACCAGAATCCGCGCGCCGGAATCCTTCAGTTTATGTGTGAGCGCAATCGCGCCGTCGAGCGGGCTGAGATGCACGATACGCGCACCGGCTTTCAGCGCGCCGAAGAAATTCACCGGATGATCCGGCGCATTGCCGAGAAACAATGCAACTGACGTTCCCCGGCCGTAACCCGCGTTCAGAAACGCAGCCGCAGCGGTGTCGGCCGTATTTTTCAGCTCCACGAAGCTGATCGGTCTGTCGCGGTATTCGATCGCCGGACGGTCGCCGAAATCAGCCGCCGAAGTTGCGAGCATGTCCGGCAACGTGCCGCGCGTAATCGGTGCGTCCCAACGCACACCTTCTGGATAAAATTTTTCTCCAGGGTGCGCCATTGCGTCAGCCGCCTTTGGCCAATGAGGCAAATGTCTTGCCTTCCGCCGCGAGCTTCTTGAGCAGTGCCGTCGGCTCCAGCGACGGGTCGTTCGTTTGTTTGGCGTAGAACGACAGGCGATCGGCGATGTGCTTGAGGCCGACAGAGTCTGCATAGAACATCGGGCCACCGCGATAGATCGGCCAGCCGTAACCGTAGAGCCAGACGATATCGATGTCCGCCGGACGCGCAGCAATCTTATCTTCGAGAATCCGCGCGCCTTCGTTGATCATCGGATACATCAGTCGCTCGAGAATTTCATCGTCGCCAATCTGACGCCGCTTGATGCCCATCTTGGTCGTGGTTTCCTCGATCAGCTTTTCGATTTCCGGATCGGGCAATGCTGCGCGCGAACCCGCCTCGTATTTGTAATAGCCTTTGCCGGTTTTCTGACCGAAGCGTCCGGCCTCGCAGATCGCGTCCGCGATTTCCGACTTGATGCCGCGGTCCTTGCGCGAACGCCAGCCGATATCCAGACCTGCAAGATCGCCCATCGCGAATGGGCCCATCGGCATGCCGAATTTTGTCAGCACCGCATCGACCTGCTGCGGCAACGCGCCTTCAAAGAGAAACTTCTCCGCCTGCTTGCCGCGCGCCGCCAGCATACGGTTGCCGACGAAGCCGTCGCAAACACCAACAACCACAGGCACCTTTGCGATTTTCTTGGCGACATTCACGGCCGTCACCAAAGCGTCCGGCGCGGTTTTTTCGCCGCGGACGATTTCGCACAGCTTCATGACATTGGCGGGTGAGAAGAAATGCATGCCGAGTACGTCCTGCGGACGCTTGGTCATGGCGGCGATTTCGTTGATGTTGAGATACGAGGTGTTGGTGGCCAGCACCGCGCCCTTCTTGGCGTGTTCATCGATCTTGCCGAACACTTCCTTCTTGATCGCCATGGTTTCGAACACGGCCTCGATGATGAGGTCCGCGTCCTTGACGTTCTCGATTCCGACCACGCCCTTGATAAGGCCCATCCGCTTGGCCGGTGCGTCGGCGGGAATGCCGCCGCGCGCCGCCGTCGCATCGTAATTCTTCTGCATGATGCCGAGGCCGCGCTTGAGTTGCTCGTCGCCAGTCTCGATCAGCGTGACGGGAATGTCCGCGTTCGCGAACGACATCGCGATGCCGCCGCCCATGGTGCCGGCACCTATGATCGCAACGCTCTTGACCTCGCGGCCCTTGGTGCCGTCGGGAACGCCGGACACCTTGGCGGCTTCGCGCTCGGCGAAGAACGCATAGCGCTGCGCTTTCGATTGTTCGCCATTCATCAGCTTCATGAATAGCTCGCGTTCGGATTTCAGCGCCTGATCGAACGGCTGGTCCAGTGCGTGACTGACGGCTTCGGCGGCAGCCAGCGGCGCTTCAAGCCCGCGGTTCTTTTTGTTCGCTGCAGCTGCCGCATTGGTGAAGATCGATTTGTCGGCCTTGGCAGCCGCGAGTTTGGAATCGTCGTCGCGCAATTTGCGCAGCGGCTTCTTGTCGGAAATCACCTTCTTGGCGAACGCCTCGCCGCCGGCAACTTGATTGTCGACGATCTCGTCGATCGCGCCAGCCTTCAAGGCCTCAGATGCACCGATGAATTCTCCGGTGACGATCATCTTCACGGCCAATTCAGGACCGACCGCGCGCGGCAGCCGTTGCGTGCCGCCGGCACCCGGAAGCAATCCAAGTTTGACTTCCGGCAAGCCGATTTTCGCCTCTTTGGTGGCGACGCGATAATGGCAGCCGAGCGCGAGTTCGAGACCTCCGCCCAACGCCGTGCCGTGAATGGCCGCGATGACAGGCTTGGCGCAATTCTCGATCACGTCGATCACATCGTGCAGCGAAGGAGACTGCGGCGGCTTGCCGAATTCGGTAATATCCGCACCGGCGATGAATGTGCGTCCCGCGCACGTAATCACGATGGCTTTCACGTCGGCATCGGCGACGGCGGCATTCACCCCGTCCACAATACCTTTCCGCACCGCAGCACTCAGTGCGTTGACCGGCGGGCTGTCGATTGTGACGACCGCAACAGCGTCGTGACGTTCCATCTTGACGACTTGGCTCACGCAAATCTCCTTAAAACGAGGCTCATATGATATTTCGCATTGCGGAATTTAATTCCACATCTTGACACGGAGGCATATTTTGAAGCACGTCCCTTGTCAACGAAGACCACCCATGCGGCGAGATCACGGAACGATGAAACGGCCAGCAAAGAAACCCGCGACCGATCGCAGTTTTGTTGTCGCGCTCTCGCGTGGTCTCGATGTTCTGCGTGCATTTCGTCCCAATGACGGGCTTCTCGGCAATCAGGAGATTGCGGCCCGCACGAATTTGCCGAAGCCGACGATTTCGCGGCTGACATATACGCTCACCAAGCTCGGTTATCTTACACAGGTGCCGAGGTTCGAGAAGTATCAACTCGCACCCGCCGCGATGGCACTCGGATATGCTGCGCTTGCGAACATGGGCGTGCGTCATCTTTCCGATCCGTTTCGCGACCAGTTGATGCGCGAAACCGGCGGCGCGGTCGCGATTGGCGCGCGCGATCGGCTGAACATGATTTATTTCGGGCAAAGCCGCAGCGAACTCACCGTCGGCGTTCTGCTCGATGTCGGCTCCCGCGTTCCGATTGCAACCACCGCGATGGGGCGCGCGTATATCTGGGCGTTGCCTGCAGATGAGCGCGAAAAATTGATGCACGACATCAAGGAACATTCCGGCAACAGCTGGCCAAAAATACGCGAAGGCATTGAGCGTGCTGGCGAGACAATCGACAAATACGGATTCGCGATGTCGGCCGGCGAATGGCATAACGACATTCATGCCGTCGGCGTCGCGTTAACGTTGAACGATGGAACAGGACCTTTCGCACTCAATTGCGGCGCGCCCGCCTTTAAATTCACCGAAGATCGGCTCAAGAACGATATCGGCCCGCGTCTGGTCGCGATGGTCAGAAACATCGAGGCTGCGCTGAACGGAAGCATGTCACGCAGATCGCAAGTCCAAGAAAATGCCGCCGGCAAAAAAATGAAATCACACATAAAATCACAAACAAAATCATCTGGAGGAAAAGTTGCGCGTGTTGTTGAGGGGATCAGATAGCCGCCGTCGCTACGGTTTGCCGCATTCGCCGGACATCCGGCTCGGCAAAGGCGTCAGCGCATGATGCAGGCACAGCTTGGGCAGGGACATCATCCCTTGCTTGCCGTCCGCGACGTCAGCGTTGTGTTCGGCGGCATCGTCGCGTTGAACGGCGTGTCGTTCAACATGAAGCAAGGACAGATCCTTGGATTGATCGGGCCGAACGGCGCCGGCAAGACCACGCTGTTCAACTGCCTGAGCAGGCTCTATCAGCCGAGCAAGGGCGAAATCCTGATGGAGGGAAAAAGCATTCTCACCCGTCAGGCCGCGCAGATCGCCGAAGCGGGCATCGGCCCCACATTCCAGAACGTCGCTCTATTCCCCCGCCTCACTGTGCGCGACAACATCCGCATCGGCGGCCATTCGCGCACCAAGAGCGATTTCGTCAGCGATGCGCTGAGGCTTCCGTGGGTTCGCCGCGAAGAAGCCGCCCTCAACGAGAAGGTCGATGAGATCATGACCTATCTCGATCTTCACGCTGTTGCGGATCGCGAAGTCGCGGGCCTGCCGTTCGGCACGCAAAAGCGTGTCGAGTTGGGGCGCGCGCTGGCAGCCGAACCAAAAATCTTGCTGCTCGATGAGCCGGCCGGCGGTCTCAATCACGAAGAGGTCCATGGTCTCGCCACGCTGATCCGCCGCATCCGCGATGAGCGCAAGATGACCATCCTGCTCGTCGAACATCACATGGGTTTGGTGATGTCGATCGCCGACCACGTCGTCGCTCTCAATTTTGGCAAGAAACTCGCTGAAGGCACGCCCGCCGCCGTGCAGTCCGACCCCGACGTCATCAAGGCCTATCTGGGGAGCAAGGACTCATGACGGAGATGCTGACGATCAAGGATCTGCGCGCTTATTACGGCCAGGTGCAGGCACTGCACGGACTGGACCTGTCGCTCAACGAAGGCAGCGTGACGACGCTTCTGGGTGCCAACGGCGCCGGCAAGACCACGACGCTGCGCGCGGTCTGCAACATGTTGCGCTCCACCGGCAACATCGCGTTCGAGGGCAAATCACTCACCGGCATGTCCACTGAGAACATCGTCCGTCTCGGCATCGCGCATGTGCCGCAAGGACGCGGCACCTTCACCAACATGACGGTGGAGGAAAATCTCCAGCTCGGCGCAATCTCGCGCACCGACAAGCAGCGTATCAAGGACGATATCGGCCGCATGTACGGGCACTTTCCGGTGCTGGAATCACGTCACACCCAACAGGCCGGAACGCTGTCCGGCGGCGAACAGCAGATGCTCGCGGTCGCCCGCGCGCTGATGTTGCGCCCTCGCCTGATGCTGCTCGATGAGCCGTCGTTCGGCCTCGCGCCGCTGATCGTGCGCGACTTGTTTGGCATTCTCGGCAAGATCAACCGCGAGGACAAGGTGACCATTCTGGTAGTCGAGCAGAATGCGCAGCTCGCGCTCGAACTCGCCGAGAAGGCATTCGTCATCGAAACCGGACGCATCGTGATGTCGGGGACCGCGAAGGAAATCGCGAACAACGAAGACATCCGCAAGTCCTATTTGGGTTATTGAGGAAGCAGCGATGGAACTGTTCACCAACCAGGTTTTGTCAGGCATCGCCAATGGGGCGATCTATGCCTGCATGGCGCTTGCGGTCG
>JBBRGE010000093.1:0-7530 GCA_038241045.1 Hyphomicrobiales bacterium
CAGCATTGAAGACAATCCCTTCGGTCGCGTTGTGCTGTATGCAATTCTCACCGAGCTTGGTCATATAACGGAATTTATCGGAAATGGCGAAGCCGCGACGGAACGAATTGCGCAAGGACAATTCGATGCGGTGTTGATGGATATGGTTCTGCCCGGCATCGACGGCGTTGAGGCAATCCGCCGTGTGCGTGCGCTTAGCGCGCCGCATGGACGCATTGCCATCATTGGCGTATCAGGCCGCGCGAACGATGAGCAAGCATCGCGCGCCGCAGGCGCCGACGCGTTTCTGGTTAAGCCCGTTTCTCCTCGGGCTCTAGCGACTGCGCTGCTTGAAGCGACTCGCCGCGCGGCAGGCGCGACTTGATGATGGCGGCATTAAGTTCGCCACCATACACGAAGATCGCAGCTATAAAGTAGAGAAACACCAGCGCGATCATCACGGACGCGAGACCGGCATAGGTAGTGACGTAGTTGTCGGCGAAGCGCGCGAGATATTGACCGAATACCATGCCGGACATCAGCGAGGCGACCATCGTGAAGACGATCCCGGGCAGGATTTGCAGAAAGCCGCGCCGGCCTGCAGGAAGCCACGCATGCACAATGAAAAGCGCACCCACGAGCGCAGCTGTCGCGATCCCATAGCGCAGAAACGTGAAAAGATTTTCGTTCGGATCGATCCTCAGCGGAATATAGCGGCGGGCCGTTGCAAGGATGAGTGGCGCCAAGACTATCAGAAACGCCATCGCGAGCGACATCATTGCTGCCACCATCGTGTAGCCGATCGATTCGAGCCGCAGCCAATACCAGCGGCGCGGCTCCACGACTGCGTAGGCGCGATTGAGTCCGACGCGAAGGCTCTCCACGCCGTTGGATGCAAAGTAGATCGCAAGCACGACGCCAATCGTGAGAAGCCCGCTTCGCGGCGTTGTCAGCACGTTATGGATTTCACCTGAAAGCGCATCGGCGACCTGGCTCGGCCATGTCTCAAGCATCAGGCCGACCGCCTGATCGGCGAGATCCTTCGATCCAAAGAATCCCGCAAGCGATGTGATGACGATAAGAAACGGGAACAGGGCCATGAGCGCGGACAATGCGATATGGCTCGCAATCGCCCAGCCATCGTCGGCCAGAAACGTATAGAACGCATCGAGCGCGATCTTGATGGCGTTATACAGTTGCCTCACATCGTCTCCCGAACACTCATCTGTCAACGTAGCGTGCGCCGATCATGAAGTCAGTACGAACGGTGCGCGAAAAGGTTCTATCCAGCGAATTTAATCCGCAATGGCGCGCCGCGTCCGGCGGTGTTATGTAGCGGGCATGGGAACATTTTTGAGCAATATCGCGCTTCCGGTTGCCCTTGCCGCGGTGACAATTGTTCTGTTGCTTGGCCTTTTTAATATGATGCGCGGCGGCTCGCCGAACAAATCGCAGCGTCTGATGCAGTTGCGCGTGCTTTTTCAGTTCATCGCAATCGTCATCACGATGCTCGCGTTATTTGCACTCGGCCGATAAAGACATTTCAACTGGCAACATGGATTGAGTCATGGTCATTCTCAACCGCATCTATACCCGCACCGGCGACGACGGTACGACCGCGCTCGGCAGCGGTGAGCGCCGTCCGAAATACGATCTGCGTGTATCAGCGTATGGCACGGTGGATGAAACCAATGCGGCGATCGGCGTCGTGCGGCTGCATCTTGGCGGGGACAAGAAAATCGACGCCATGCTGGCGCTGATTCAGAACGACCTGTTTGACATCGGCGCTGATCTCGCGGTTCCGCAGCGCGACGGCAAGGATGAGCGTTTGCGTGTGCTTGCGACGCAAGTCGCGCGGCTCGAGCACAACATCGATGAACTGAACGCCGATCTTGCGCCGTTGAACTCGTTTGTTCTGCCGGGCGGCAAGCCTGCTGCGGCCTACCTGCATCTGGCGCGCACCATTTGCCGCCGTGCCGAACGACTCGTGGTCGAACTGGCGGCCCAGCCTGGTGAACCTGTCAACGGCGAGGCCGTGCAATACCTCAACAGGTTGTCGGATTTCCTCTTCGTGGCCAGCCGCAAGGTCAACGACAATGGCGCAGGCGACGTGCTCTGGGTGCCGGGACAAAATCGCTGAGTCACGGATTAGGTATACGTTCCTTGATTTTGGATACTCCCGCGTTGACCGCGATTGGCCGGACCATTAGGTTCCGCCGCCACAGATCAATCCAAGCTAAAAGACGAAAGGGAACCGATGAAGGTTCTGGTGCCGGTTAAGCGGGTTGTTGACTACAACGTGAAAATTCGCGTCAAGAGCGATGGTTCTGGCGTCGAACTCGCCAATGTCAAAATGTCGATGAACCCGTTCGACGAAATCGCGGTCGAGGAAGCCCTGCGCCTGAAAGAGGCCGGCAAGGCGACCGAGATTGTTGTCGTGTCGATCGGTCCTGCGCAAGCGTCCGAGACCATCCGCACGGGTCTCGCGATGGGTGCCGACCGCGGCATTCTCGTCAAAGCCGATGGCATCGTGGAGCCACTGGCGGTCGCGAAGATTCTCAAGGCGATTGTCGATGAGGAAAAGCCGGGCCTCGTCATTCTGGGCAAGCAGGCGATCGACGACGATTCCAACCAGACCGGCCAGATGCTGGCGGCGCTGCACGGCTGGTCACAGGCCACATTTGCGTCCAAGCTCGAAGTCGATGGCTCTGATTTCAAGGTGACGCGCGAAGTCGATGGCGGCTTGCAGACCGTTAAGGTCAAGGGTCCGGCGATTGTCACGACGGACCTTCGTCTCAACGAGCCGCGCTATGCCAGCCTGCCGAACATCATGAAGGCGAAGAAAAAGCCTATCGACGAAAAAACCGCCGACGGCTATGGCGTCGATCTCGCGCCGCGCCTTGAAATTCTCAAGACATCGGAGCCGCCGGGCCGCAAGGCGGGCGTCAAGGTCAAGGATGTCGCCGAACTGGTGTCGAAGCTTAAAGAAGTTGGAGCGATCTGATGGCGACGCTTTTAATTGCCGAACACGACCACGCCACGCTGAAGGATTCCACCAACAAGGCTTTGACTGCCGCGTCGGCGTTGAGCGGCGATATTCACGTTCTGGTTGCCGGTGGCGGTGAAGGCACCAAGGGCGCTGCGGAGGCGGCCGCAAAGCTCAAGGGCGTCACCAAAGTTCTGCTCGCTGAAAACGCGATGTACGAACATGATTTGGCGGAGCCACTGGCTGCGTTGATTGTCTCGCTCGCCGGTTCGTATGACGCAATCGTTGCGCCTGCGACATCGCGCTTCAAGAACGTGATGCCGCGCGTTGCGGCTTTGCTCGACGTCATGCAGATTTCTGAAATCATCAAGGTGGTGTCGCCCGACACGTTCGAGCGGCCGATCTATGCCGGCAACGCGATCCAGACCGTGAAGTCCAAGGACGCCAAAAAGGTCATCACCGTGCGCACATCGACTTTCGGCGCGGCGGGCGATGGTGGCAGTGCAGCTGTCGAGAACGTGCCAGCAGGCACCGATCCGGGCCTTTCAAGTTTTGTCGGTGAGGAAGTCGCCAAGAGCGATCGTCCGGAACTGACATCGGCCAAGATCATTGTCTCCGGTGGGCGCGCGATGCAGAGCCGCGAGAATTTCACCAAGTATATCGAGCCGCTGGCAGACAAGCTGGGTGCAGGTGTCGGTGCGTCTCGCGCGGCGGTCGATGCAGGCTATGCGCCAAATGACTGGCAAGTCGGGCAAACCGGCAAGGTGGTCGCACCCGAACTCTACATCGCGATCGGCATTTCCGGCGCGATCCAGCATCTCGCCGGCATGAAGGATTCCAAAGTGATCGTCGCGATCAACAAGGATGAGGACGCGCCGATTTTTCAGGTCTCGGATTTCGGTTTGGTCGCGGACCTTTATCAGGCGGTTCCTGAGTTGACCGCGGCGCTTTAACGTAATGGTTGCGGGATCATGAAACACGCTTCGGTATTTGACGTATAATAAGAAGGCGCATGGCGAGGCTTTCGCCACGCGCAAAAGAGATCGAGAGAGATCGAACGACAATGGCGACAATCAAAACCGTCGGTGTGATTGGGTCGGGCCAGATGGGCAACGGCATTGCGCATGTCGCCGCACTTGCCGGCTTCGACGTGGTTCTGAACGATGTGTCCGCCGACCGTCTCAAATCCGCGATGGCAACCATCAACGGCAATCTAACCCGCCAGGTCGCCAAGAAAACCATTACCGAGGATGCGCATCAAAAAGCGCTGGCACGCATCAAGTCCGCCGAAAGTCTGGAAGGCTTGGCGGCTTGCGATCTCGTCATTGAGACGGCCGTCGAGAAGGAAGAGGTCAAGCGCAAGATTTTCCACGACGTTTGCGCCGTGCTGAAACCGTCCGCAATCGTTGCGTCCAATACGTCGTCGATCTCGATTACGCGGCTCGCCGCATCGACGGATCGCCCTGAAAAATTTATCGGCATTCACTTTATGAATCCGGTGCCGGTGATGGAGCTGGCTGAACTCATTCGCGGGATCGCAACCGACGACGAGACGTTTGAGGCCTCGCGCGAGTTCGTCACCAAAATGGGCAAGCGGATTGCCGTCTCGGAAGATTTCCCTGCCTTCATCGTCAATCGCATTCTGCTTCCGATGATCAACGAGGCGATCTATACGCTTTATGAAGGCGTCGCAAATGTCGAGGCCATCGATGCGGCGATGAAGCTCGGCGCGCATCATCCGATGGGGCCTCTTGAATTGGCCGATTTCATCGGGCTCGATACCTGTCTTTCCATCATGCAGGTGCTGCATGAAGGTCTGGCCGATTCGAAATACCGTCCGTGCCCGCTGCTGGTCAAATATGTCGAAGCAGGTTGGCTTGGCCGCAAGTCGCAGCGAGGCTTTTACGATTATCGCGGCGACAAGCCAGTGCCGACACGGTAGGCGATTCGCGAAGGTTCAACTTCTTTAACCACTTCATTCTATGTTCCGCGCAGTCAGCAAATGAGTGCGTGATCCATGGACGTATCGAGTCTCGCCGTAAGTCTTGTAGCCGCGCAGGCGGGCAATGTGCGACAGCAGATCGGAATCAGCGTCTTGGAGCAAAACATCGATTCTGAGCGATCAGTGCTGCAACTCCTGCAACCGCCCCCCAGCACAGCCAACCTCACGTCCGGCGTCGGCGGCAATCTGGATATTTCGGCGTAGACTTCAGACGACTGGCGTCATCCAGCCGATCCCTGCGCCGCTCGGCTCCAGCAGCATCGCGATGCGCCCGACATTCGGCACGTCGAAGATCGGCATCATAAGTTTCGCGCCGGCGGCAGTTGCCTTCTTCACGCGTGCATCGACATCGTCCACGGCCAGGAACGACATCCAACTCTCCGGCACGCATTTGAAGCGTTCGTCGTCGAGAGGGAAAAGTCCTGCGACAGGATGTCCGTTCATCAGCGCGACCCAATACGTCGCGCCGTCGTGCGTTTTGCTCGCCTCGAACGTCCATCCGATCGTGTCGCTATAGAATGTCATCGCGCGCTCGGCATTGCGCGTGCGCAGTTCGTTCCAGTGGAAATGGCCGTGTGCGGTCATGATGCATTCCCTATTTTTCTGTCGCTCGCGTCGCATCGTGCCACGCCGCATCGAATGCGAGCGCGTAGAAATTGCTGGCATGTTCTCGAAGCGGTACGGCTGACTCATCATCCCGTTCCGCAATCGAAAAACATGGCGCCACGCTAGGCCTGCTCATACGCCTTCTTCATCTTGCCGATGTCGAGCTTGGTCATTTTCATGACCGCCTCCATCACCTTCTGCGACTGAGCGGGTGAGGCGCCTTTCATCAGGTGGGGCATCTCGCTCGGAACGACCTGCCACGACATGCCGAACTTGTCCTTGAGCCAGCCACATTGCTGCGTCTCGCCGCCTTCGGAGAGCTTCTCCCAATAGTGGTCGATGTCCTGCTGGGTTTCGCAGTTCACCATGAACGAGATCGCAGGCGAGAAGGAGAACATCGGAGGCCCGTTCAATGCCAGAAATTTCTGACCCTCGATCTCAAGTTCTGCCGTCATCACCGATCCCTTGGGCATAGGCATGTTGTCGCCGTAGCGGGAGATGTGGCCGACCTTAGCGGATTTGAAGACAGACTTGTAGAAGTTGACGGCGTCTTCGGCTTTGCCGTCGAAGAAAAGGCATGGTGTAATCTTCTGCATGTTGTGCTCTCGGATTTAATGATTGCGCATTTAGGCGGTCACGATGGTATCGAAGCCGCCGAAGATCATGCGCTTGCCGTCGAACGGCATTTTTTTCGGATTCATCATCGCGGCGAGGCGCGGATCCTTCATGACCTTTGCCATCACGGCGTCACGATGCTTGCGTGATTTGTAAGTGATCCAGGCAAACACGACCGTTTCGCCCGTCCTCAGTTTCACACTGCGCGGGAAAGAAGTGATCTTGCCGACCTTGACGTCTTCGGCGACGCATTCGCGGTAATCGAGCGCGCCGTGGTCGAGCCAGACCTTGCAGGCCTTAGCCGCCATCGTGCGGTAGGCGCTTAGCTTCTTTTTTGGGACGGGCACGATAAATCCATCGACATACTGCATGTGGGTTTCCTTCTCTGTGATTTTGGGTGGTCGCTTACGCGAACATCTGTTCAAGTTTGTCGAGCGTGCCGGTCCAGCCGCGCTTGTGACCGTCGCGGGCGGCTTCGTCGAAGAACTTGTCGTGCGTGAGGGTGAGAAACGTCATGTCGCCCTCCGGCTTGAGAATAACCGTGACCTGCGATTGCCGTTCCGGCGTGGAGTGCCACGCCCAGCTGAAAACAAGGCGTTCGTTCGGCAAAACTTCGAGATATTTGCCGCCAACCTCGTGCTGCTCGCCGTCATCGGTTTTGAAACGCACGCGAAACGATCCGCCGACGCGGACGTCCATTTGCGCTTCCACGCTATCGCCGATTGTATGAGCTGGTCCGAACCAGTGGATTATTTTTTTTGGGTCCGTCCAGGCGGCGAAGACTTTTTCGGGCGAGGCTTTGAGCCGTCTGGCGAGGGTGAGGCTTGGCTGGACGAGCATTTATCTTCCTCCACGAAAGCGGCTAGTCGGTCGAGTTGAGCTGACCAGAATCGCTGGTAGCGATTGAGCCATTCCATGGCCTGCTCCATCGGCGCCGCCGTGAGGCGGCAGGACACCGTGCGGCCGGTCTTGGTTCGCGTGATGAGACCCGCGTCCGACAGCACATCGAGATGTTTCATCACCGCCGGAAGCGACATCGCGAACGGCTTTGCGAGGTCGCTGATGGAAACGTTGTAGCGCCCTTCCAGTTGCGACAGCAGCGCGCGGCGGGTGGGGTCAGCCACTGCGGCAAAAACACGATCCAGACGATCCGATGAATAGTAAACCATTTAGTTAAGTATAAGCGCACGACAAGAAACGTCAAGTGCGCGGTTTGAAATAATTCGATTTGACGAAAAGTGGCGTTATTTCGCGATGGCGGCTTTGAGAAGGTTCACCGCGTCGTCGCTGGCCCATTCGGCCGGCCCGGCTATATTGGCGATTTCACAGCCCGAACCATCAA
>JBBRGE010000094.1:0-7517 GCA_038241045.1 Hyphomicrobiales bacterium
ATTGCTGGCCTGTTCACTTTCGTGCCGGGACGCATCATGCATGCGGTCGCGTTCGGCCCATAAACGCAGCCAATCGCTGCAGCGGCGTGAGAAAACACCTTTGATTTTCCTCGCTTTTCCGAATGGCGGAAATCTGACGGACTTGGAATCGAATGGCCAAAGCCGGACAAACTGCGGGCGCTTCAGAGGCATTGACCAATTCGCCTCATAACCATCTGACCTATAAGCAAAAATCATCCTCTGGAGCGACTCGCTGGGGCTTGGCGCTGAAGCCGCTTTTCGCCTATATGTCATAAGTATTTCGCACTCAGGATTCGCACTTTGGCTGACCCGCAAGATCCGGATTCCGGCGCGCCCGGACCCGCAGATATCCGGCCCGTCTCAATCACCGATGAGATGAAGCGCTCGTATCTCGATTACGCCATGAGCGTGATCGTGGCGCGTGCGTTGCCGGATGCGCGCGATGGATTGAAGCCGGTGCATCGCCGGATTCTCTACGCGATGTACGAGAACGGTTTCGAGTGGAACAAGCCGTATCGCAAGTCGGCGCGAACCGTCGGCGACGTCATCGGTAAATATCATCCGCACGGCGATCAGTCGGTTTACGACGCGATGGTGCGGATGGCGCAGGATTTTTCCATGCGCGTGCCGCTGATCGACGGGCAGGGCAATTTCGGTTCGGTCGATGGCGATATGGCAGCCGCCATGCGCTACACGGAATCGCGCCTGGAGAAGGTTGCGCACTCGCTGCTCGACGACATCGATAAAGACACCGTCGACTATCAACCCAACTACGATAGCTCCGAACGCGAGCCCAAAGTCCTTCCTGCCAAATTTCCCAATCTTCTAGTCAATGGCGCGGGCGGCATCGCGGTCGGCATGGCCACCAACATCCCGCCGCACAATCTTGGCGAAGTCATCGACGCCTGCATCGCGCTCATCAACGATCCGGCACTCGGCATCGATGATCTCATCAATATCATTCCGGGTCCGGATTTTCCGACCGGCGGTATTATTCTGGGACGGCAGGGTATTCGCTCGGCGTATCATCTCGGACGCGGCTCGATCGTGATGCGCGGCAAGGTCGCGTTTGAGGACGTTCGCAAGGATCGACAGGCGATTGTCGTCTCCGAAATTCCCTATCAGGTGAACAAGGCCAGCATGGTCGAGCGCATCGCCGAACTGGTGCGCGAGAAAAAGATCGAAGGCATCAGCGATCTTCGCGACGAGTCCGACCGCGACGGTTATCGCGTGGTCGTCGAGTTGAAGCGCGATGCTGTGCCCGAAGTGGTGCTGAACCAGATTTATCGCTTCACGCCTCTGCAAACCAATTTCGGCGCCAACGTCGTGGCGCTCGACGGCGGCCGTCCTCTGGTTATGAACCTGAAGGATCTGCTGACGCTGTTCATTTCGTTCCGCGAAACCGTCGTCTCGCGTCGCACGAAATTCCTTCTCAACAAGGCGCGAGACCGCGCTCACGTGCTGGTCGGTCTGGCGATTGCAGTTGCCAACATCGACGAAGTCATTCGCGTTATCCGCACCTCGCCCGATCCGAACACCGCACGCGAAACCTTGATGGCGCGCGACTGGCCGGCCATGGACGTTGCGACGATGATTACGCTGATCGACGATCCGCGCCATCGCGTATCCGATAAAGGCACCGCGCGGCTGTCGCTCGAACAGGCCAAAGCCATTCTGGATCTGCGTCTGCAACGCCTGACGGCTTTGGGCCGCGAGGAAATCGGCGAGGAGCTCGACAAGCTCGCCGTGGAGATCGCGGATTACCTCGACATTCTGCGCTCACGCGCGCGCATTCAGACCATCATCAAGGATGAGCTGACGGCGATCAAATCGGAATTCGCAACGCCACGACGCACGGTCATCATCGATCAGGAAGGCGAGGTCGAAGACGAAGACCTCATTCAGCGCGAGGACATGGTGGTGACCGTCTCGCACGCAGGCTACGTCAAGCGCGTGCCGCTTTCGGCGTATCGCGCGCAGAAGCGCGGCGGCAAGGGCCGCTCCGGAATGACGACGCGCGAGGAAGATTTCGTCAGCCGTCTATTCATTGCGTCCACGCATACGCCCGTGTTGTTCTTCTCGTCGGCCGGGCAGGTCTACAAAGAAAAAGTCTGGCGGCTGCCGATGGCAGCGCCGAACGCGCGCGGCAAGGCGATGATCAACATTCTGCCGATGGAGCAGGGTGAACGCATCACCACCATCATGCCGCTGCCCGAAGATGAAAAATCGTGGGGCAATCTCGACATCATTTTCGCGACGACCGGCGGCAATGTTCGGCGTAACAAATTGTCGGATTTCGTCGATGTGAGGCGCTCCGGCATTATCGCGATGAAGCTCGAAGATGACGAAGCCATTGTGGACGTGCAGATCGCAACCGAAACCGACGACGTGCTGCTGACGGCTGCGGGCGGGCAATGCATCCGTTTCCCGGTCACCGATGTGCGGGTCTTTACGGGCCGCACCTCGATGGGCGTGCGCGGCATTGCGCTGGGTAAAGATGACAAGCTGATTTCGCTGACGATTTTGAGGCATCTCGAAGCGTCGTCCGACGAGCGCGGGGCTTACTTGAAAATGCGCCGGGCGGTTGCGGGCGAGGCGGCTGTTGAAGAAGCGGTGGACGCCGACGCTGAGGAAACCTCAACATCGCTGCAACTCGGCCAGGACCGTTATGCGCAGATGTCGGCGGCGGAGCAGTCCGTCCTCACCATCAGCGAGAACGGTTACGGCAAGCGTAGTTCGTCATATGAATATCGGACCACGGGTCGCGGCGGCAAAGGCATCGTGGCGATGTCGGTCAATAATCGTAACGGCAAACTGGTCGCGTCATTCCCGGTCGAGGATTCGGATCAGATCATGCTGGTGACTGATGCCGGACAGCTCATTCGTTGCCCGGTGAAAGACATCCGCGTGGCAGGGCGCTCGACGCAGGGCGTTATCGTGTTCGACACTGCCGAGGACGAACATGTCGTCTCGGTTGAACACATTACCGATGAGACCGATCACGGAAATGGCAACGGCGGCTAGCTTCGATTTTCGCAGGCCTTAAGGCGTGCAAACCTTAAAGCTTATCCGTCGTGACGTGGCGAATTTTGACCGCTGAGTTTGCGGGGCTGCGCAGGCAGGACGCATTGAAATTCGGCCAATTCTGCTCGGCGCAGCTGGGTGCGGCGGCCGCGACGTTCAGCCTGTCGCTCTTAATGACGAGTGGTGCGGCATTGGCCTCGGTGCTTGGACCAAAGCTCGGAAAGGCCGTCAGTGCGGCTCCCGCGAAGGCCACAAGCGCCAGAACCGCGAGCGCCTTGTTGATGCGTGTGGCGGTCTGAGGCGTGATCGACATTTCGTTGGTCATGGTCGTCCCCATTTGTCCGTGTTGGCCGCAACGGCTGTTCTGGCGGTATGACGTTCGGCGGGGATAAAAGTTCGTAAGGGGAAGGGGCTTCGGGCCACTTATATTTGTCAAAGTGGCCGGAACCAGTTGCACTTGCGGCTCCAGCCCCGGCGGGCTAGGAGGATTGATGCCTCGCGTTGCGCTCTATCCAGGGTCGTTCGACCCCGTCACCAACGGCCATCTCGACGTGGTGCGACAGGCCTGCGCGCTGGTCGATCGGCTGATCGTGGCGATTGGAATTCATCCCGGCAAGGCACCGTTGTTCGCAACCGACGAGCGGCTCGAAATGGTCGCCGAGGTGTTCAAGCCCATCGCCGCGCACGCCAAATGCCAGCTCGAATGCGTCACCTTCGACGATCTGACCGTGACGGCGGCGCAGCGCGCGGGCGCAACCATCCTTATTCGCGGTCTGCGCGACGGCACTGACTTGGACTACGAAATGCAGATCGCCGGCATGAACCAAACCCTCGTTCCCGATGTGCATACGGTTTTTATCCCGGCCTCCGCCACGGTTCGCCCGATCACCGCCACACTGGTGCGTCAGATCGCCAGCATGGGCGGCGACGTGTCGCACTTCGTGCCCAAGGCAGTCGCTGCGCGCCTCAAGACAAAATTCGCCGGCTGATTCCAGCTTTCATTCGCTCTGACGTTTCTCGGACGTTTCTTGGGAGTTTTCATGATCCGCATTCTTGCCATCCTCGCCGCATTCGCACTCGCCACGCCCGCGCTCGCGCAAAAGCTGCCCGCCAATCTCGACAAGGACAACGCCATCGTGATCGACACGACCAAGGGCCGCGTCATCGTGAAGCTGAACACGGATCTGGCACCCAAGCATGCCGAGCGCATCAAGCAGCTCGCGCGCGACGGTTACTACGACAATGTGCCGTTCCATCGCGTGATCGAAGGCTTCATGGCGCAAACCGGCGACGGCAAAAATTTCGACGGCACTGGCGGGTCGAAATATCCGAACCTCGCATCCGAGTTCACCGCGACACCGTTTAAGCGCGGCACGGTCGGCATGGCGCGCTCCAGCGATCCGAATTCGGCGAACTCGCAGTTCTTCATCTGCTATGGCGACGCCTCGTTCCTCAACAACAAATACACCGTCGTGGGCGAGGTCGTGTCGGGCATGGATGTCGTGGATAAGATGAAGCGCGGTGAGCCGGTTCCGAATCCCGACAAGATGACCAAGGTTCAGGTCGCGTCTGACATTAAGTAGTCGATATCAAGCAATCCGCATTTCGTATTTGCATCACGTCATTGCGCGCGGACACTGCGCGCTTCTCAA
This sequence comes from Hyphomicrobiales bacterium, assembly GCA_038241045.1. GTDB lineage: Bacteria > Pseudomonadota > Alphaproteobacteria > Rhizobiales > Xanthobacteraceae > Afipia. The sequence goes on from JBBRGE010000094.1 coordinate 4,698, forward strand.
ACGTAAAGAGTTCATCATGGCTGACAACGACAACACTTTGATTCTGGATACCACGCAGGGACCGGTGACGATCGAGATGCGTCCCGATCTCGCGCCGGGACACGTTGCGCGGATCAAGGAATTGGTGCGCGAAGGCTTCTACGACGGCATCGTGTTTCACCGCGTGATCGACGGCTTCATGGCGCAGACCGGATGCCCGCAGGGCACCGGCACGGGTGGCTCGGGCAAAAAGCTGAAAGCCGAATTCAACAAGGAGCCGCATGTGCGCGGCACCACCTCGATGGCACGCTCATCGAACCCTGACTCCGGCGACAGCCAATTTTTCATCTGCTTCGACGATTCGGCATTCCTCAACGGCCAATACACGGTCTGGGGCAAGGTCACGTCCGGCATGGAGAATGTCGACAAGATCAAGCGCGGCGAGCCGGTGTCAAACCCCGACAAGATCGTCAAAGCGCATATGGCAGCCGACGCGGCGTAAGATGTTGACTGTCATTGCGAGCGAAGCGAAGCAATCCAGAACGAAATTTCCCGTCCGGAAAGTTGGATTGCTTCGTCGCTTTGCTCCTCGCAATGACGACTGAGACATGCGAACCGACTTGTTCGATTTCGATTTGCCCGAATTCAACATCGCGCTGCGGCCCGCCGTTCCGCGCGACGCTGCGCGCATGCTGGTCGTGCGGCCCGACGAAGCGTTGCAGGATTCGACAGTTCACGATTTGCCTAATTTCCTGAAAGCTGGCGATCAGCTTGTCGTCAACGACACGCGCGTGATTCCGGCGCAACTTTCAGGCCGCCGCATCGGGCGCGAGACCGAGCCGAAGATTGATGTGACGCTCATCAAGCGCCTTGACGGTTCGCGCTGGCGGGCGCTGGCGCGTCCGGCAAAAAAGCTCGCGGTCGGTGATGGCGTTCGCTTCGGCAATGAAGGCCGGGTATGTCTGCTGGGAAATCTCGACGCGCGGGTCGAGGCGAAGGGTGACGATGGCGAGATCACATTGTCGTTCGCGTTCCACGGCCCAATTCTCGATCAGGCGATCGCGGATGTAGGCGCGCCGCCGTTGCCGCCCTACATCGCGTCAAAACGCGCGCCGGATGACCGCGACGCCAGCGACTATCAGACCATGTTCGCCGTCAAGGAAGGCGCGGTCGCGGCACCCACGGCAGGACTTCATTTCACGCACGCACTTGAATCCGCACTCAATGCCAAAGGCATTGGCCTGCATCGCGTGACTCTTCATGTCGGCGCGGGGACGTTTCTGCCGGTGAAGGTGGACGATACGTCGGCGCATCGCATGCATGCCGAATGGGGTGAGGTGCGCGCCGCGACGGCGGATGCGCTTAACGTGGCGCGGCAAAGAGGCGGGCGCATTGTCGCCGTCGGCACCACGTCGCTGCGGTTGCTGGAAAGTGCGGCGGACGCCGATGGCACGATCAAAACGTTCAGCGACGAGACGTCCATCTTCATCACGCCGGGTTATCGCTTCAAGGCTGTCGATATCCTACTGACGAATTTCCATTTGCCGCGTTCGACGCTTTTCATGCTGGTGTCGGCGTTCGCAGGTATGGATGCGATGAAACAGGCCTATGCGCACGCCATAGCCGACAACTATCGCTTTTACTCGTATGGCGATGCGAGCCTGTTGTTTCGTGCGCCGACCTGACCGATAAAGCGAAGATGGTTCTTCCGAATTATTTCACACTGCATGCCCAAAACGGCGGCGCACGCACCGGCGAATTGATGACACCGCATGGCGTCGTGCGAACGCCTGCGTTTATGCCGGTCGGCACCGCGGGCGCCATGAAAGGCATTCATTGGCGCGACATTCGCGACGCGGGCGCTGACATTGTGCTCGGCAACACCTATCACCTCATGCTGCGCCCCGGCGCGGAACGGATCGCGGCACTCGGCGGATTGCAGAAATTCACGACTTGGAACGGCCCGATGCTGACGGACTCCGGCGGCTTTCAGGTGATGTCGCTGGCGAAACTGCGCAAGGTGACCGAGCAGGGCGTCACCTTCAGTTCGCATATCGACGGCAATAAATACGAATTGACGCCGGAGCGCGCTATCGAGATTCAACGGTTGCTCGGCTCCGACATCGCCATGCAACTCGACGAATGCGTGCGGCTGCCGGCGGAGCGCACCGAAATCGAACGCGCAATGCAGTTGTCGATCCGCTGGGCGGAGAGCAGCAAACGCGCGTTCGAGAACGCGCCTGAAGGCAACATGCTGTTCGGCATCGGGCAGGGTGGCGATATCCCCGAATTGCGTCGCGCGAGTGCGCAGGCGCTGATCGACATCGACTTTCATGGTTACGCCATAGGCGGGCTTGCAGTGGGTGAGCCGCAGGAGGTGATGCTGGCGATGATCGAGGAGGTCGCGCCATTATTGCCGCAGGATCGTCCGCGTTATCTGATGGGCGTCGGCACGCCCGAGGATATGCTGGAGGCGGTCGCGCGCGGCATCGACATGTTCGACTGCGTGCTGCCGACGCGCAACGGTCGTCACGGCCACGCGTTCACGCGGCGCGGCGTGGTGAACTTGCGCAATGCGCGCCATGCCGACGATCCGCGTCCGCTCGATGATGAGAGCCAATGGCCCTCGACGCGAAATTATTCACGCGCTTATTTGCATCATCTGGTGAAGTCGGAGGAGGCGCTCGGCGCGATGTTGCTGTCCGAAATCAACATCGCGTATTATCAGGAACTGATGAGTGGCATTCGTGCAGGCGTTGCGTCGAATGCATTTGAGGCTTTCCGCGCGCAGACGCGTGAAGGATGGGCACGCGGCGATATTCCGCAGCGATGATTTGTAGT
>JBBRGE010000095.1:0-7502 GCA_038241045.1 Hyphomicrobiales bacterium
GATGACAGCTTTCCATTTATACGTAACGGACGTTGCCATGCCGGATCGCATGCGGCAACGGCATTCCGTTGCGGTTGATCGGATGGCGGACGCCGTGTCAGGATCGGCGCGCGACCTTAAATAGATCGCAGCGACTTCGCTTAAGGACTCCGACATGACCATGACGCTCGTCATCGGCAACAAGAATTATTCGTCGTGGTCGATGCGGCCATGGATGGCGCTAAAGGCTTCGGGCATCCCGTTCGATGAAATCGTCATTCCGCTTTATACCGACGCCGCCGACAAGCAACGCATTCTCGATGTGACAAAATCCGGCAAGGTGCCTGCGCTGGTCGATGGCGGCATCACTGTCTGGGATTCGCTTGCCATTATCGAATATCTGGCCGAGCGATTTCCCGATGCGCAGCTTTGGCCGAAAGATTTTGCGGCGCGCGCGCATGCGCGTTCGATTTCGGCGGAGATACATTCCGGCTTCATGGCGTTGCGCAACGAATGCGGCATGAACATTCATCGTCCGGTCGTGCCGAAAAAATTGTCCGAGGACGCGCAGGCTAATATCGTGCGCATTCAGGACATCTGGACCGATTGCCGTGCACGCTATGGCGGGCAGGGGCCGTATCTGTTTGGACACTTCACCGCGGCCGATGCGATGTTCGCGCCGGTCGTTCATCGTTTTAGAATCTATGACATCGCAATGTCTGCGCCGGTGCGCGGCTACATGGATACGATGCTGGCAAATTCGGCATTCGCCGGATGGACCGCGGATGCTCTTGCCGAAACGCTCGTGATCGAAAAATTCGAGATCGATTGACCTGACGCCGCAAGCGCCTTCGCTCGCGAAAATTTGCGCATAACTGAGGCTTGACGCTCGCCATCGAACGGCGCTTGGATTTTGTCACGAATTTCAGCGAAGGATTTGATGATGGGACTTCTCGATACGTTGCAGAGCATGCTGGCGTCGCAGGGCGCAAAGGACGTCGAGGCAGCGCTGGTGCCGATCGTGCTCAAGGAAGTTTTGGGCAGCGGCGATCTGGGCGGCTTGAGCGCCATCGTCAAAAAGCTTCAGGATGCCGGTTATGGCGATGTGGTTAAGTCCTGGATCGCCAACGGCAAGAACCTGCCGATCAGCGCCCAGCAGCTTCAGGACGTGCTCGGCAATGCGACCGTCAAGCAACTCGCCGCCAAATACGGAATCCCGGTGGACCAGCTCTCGACCGTGCTGGCCCAGATTCTTCCCACCGCGGTGGACAAGGCCAGCCCCAATGGAAAGCTGCCTCATAGCGCCTGAGAGCTTTTGATCGGCTCATATCTAGCTGAAATGCATCAGCATTTCGTCATTGTGCGTGCGGATTTTCTGGTCAAATCCCGCTTTGCCATGCTATACGCATCGCGGGTCGCACGACGGCGGTCGCCGGCCCCAAAATTCGCGTAATGCGTGATGGAGCAAGGCGTTGAAGCACAAGTACGGCGTCGGAGAGACTGTCTATTTCACCGCAAGCAATGTTGCCCGCCCGGCCGCGAGCGGAACCTATGAGGTGCTCAAGCTGCTGCCGACCGATGGCGAGGATTACCAATACCGCATCAAGAACACCACGGAGGCCTTCGAGCGGGTCGCCAAGGAAAGCCAACTCGCCGACGCCTGATGGCACCACCGCGCCGCATTCGCGGCGTTTGGTCCGGTTCGCCGTGAAGGACTTCTTGCATGAACCGGGCCTGGGCGGCGTCGCTCTCAAACTTCTGGCAGTCGGTCAACTGGCCGATGTGGCTGGTGATCCTCGGGGTCGCCATTGTCGTCATCGTCGCCGTCATTGCGATATTTCGCAGTGAGGCGCTGCTGGCGAAAGGCGTTGTGATTGTTGCGTCGGTGCTGGCTATCGTCGTCGCCGCCTTCATCGTGATGACGCGCAGCCAGAGTCCGGCGCCGCAAATGGCGGCGTCCGCGCCCACCGTTGCATCCGTTCCCGAAAAACGGCGCGCTGCGGCGGTAACCGGCGTCACCTTTCCGACGCCGTTGCCGGCGTCTTTGCCCGCGCTGGCTTGTCTGGACGGCATCGCCGGAGAAAGCGTGGAGAACGCCTGCGAGAAAGCCGTGTTCGCGACGGCGGATTCGACAGCCGCCGCGGTGTCCTACGCGGCGATGCAAATCACCCGGCTATCATCGCTGGGGAGTGTTGCGGCGGCCGACAAAATCATGACGCCCGATTTGAAAGTTCTTCGGCGCACGCTGGAGCGCGACCGCTACGGCCTAGCCGCTCAGGTACTCATGACGCGCGATGGCTGTACATCGGCGGCGTGTGCGTTCTTTGCGTCGCTGACCGACACGATTCAGATTTCCGGAAACATGAATGAGCGGCTGTATGACGGCATGGTGGGCCGCTACGCGCCGCTGTGGAACGCGCCAGCGCAGCCGGTCGCTTCAAATCCGCCGGTCGCAGCACTTGGACCAGCCGGTGGTTCACTAGGCCGGCCGCTATCGGGCGACTTCCCAAGCGCGTCATCAATTCCTCCCGTGAACATCATGACACCGGAACCCGATGCACAGGGCACGCAGTCCAACCCGCGTCCACCCGAAGGCGCTGCCGCGCGTGCGCCCGCACCGCCGCCCGCTGCGAAGAAGAAATCCAGCGCGCAGAAATCCCGTGCACAAGAGCCTACCTCGCTTGCACCGGCGCGCGCGGATGAAGATAACTGAGCGGATCATGCCGCTTCATCTCATCAAGCTGAGCGTCGGGGCGGAGTCCGTCAAAGACCTTCGCGGCTGGATCGCCGAGCGCGTCGCCCAAGCGAAAGCCAAAGGCCTGCCCGGGCGTCACGTCCACATCACGCGCATGACGCCGAAGTGCGACACTGAGCTGCTCGACGGCGGCTCGATCTATTGGGTCATCAAGGGCGAGATTTCGGCGCGCATGAAACTCGTGGCCATCGAGCCATTTCGAGATCGCGACGGCATCGGACGATGTCGCCTCGTGATGGAGCCGAAGCTCATTGCGGTGTCGCCGCGTCCGATGCGCGCGTTTCAGGGCTGGCGCTATTTCGATCCGAAAAGCGCGCCGCCGGATATCGGCAGGGCTGCAGAAAGCATCGCCAAAATGCCGGAGCCGATGCGCCGCGAATTGCGCGAGCTGGGTCTTCTTTAAGTCTTACGCCTTGATGTTATCGATCAGCCGCGTGGTACCGATTTTAGCCGCCACCAGCAGGCGAATTGGCCCGTCTTTCAAAGATGACATTGGTGCCAGCGTTTCGGCGTGCCGCGCTTCGAAATAATCCAGCACAAACCCGGCTGTGGAGATGGCTTCCGCGCCGCCCGCAAGGGCCGCGCCAACGTCGCCGCCGGCTCGTATGTTTTTCGAAGCCGCCTTCAGGGTGCGAAACAGCGTGGGTGCCGCGCGGCGTTGTTCGGCCGACAGATAGGCGTTGCGCGACGACATCGCGAGACCATCGCGTTCTCGCACGATCGCGGCACCCATGACCTTGACGCCGAGATTAAGATCGCGCGCCATCTGCGTCACCACCTTCAATTGCTGAAAATCCTTCTCGCCGAAAAAAGCGAAATCAGGCCGCACTTGCGTGAACAATTTTGTCACGACGGTAGCCACACCGCCGAAAAAATGCGGACGAAACCGATCCTCAAGACCGGCCAGTGCCGGTCCTTCCGGCGCGATGCGCGTCGAGAAGCCGTCCGGATACATCGTCTTGACGTCGGGGTTCCAAACCAGATCGACGCCTTCGGCCACGAGCCGCGACATGTCGGCCTTCCAGGTGCGCGGATAGGACCCGAGGTCCTCATGCGCCGCGAACTGAGCTGGATTGACGAAGATCGACACCACGACTTTCTTCGCTCGCCGTTTTGCCAGACGTATCAGCGACACATGCCCGTCATGGAGCGCCCCCATGGTCGGCACCAGCGCGATGGTCGCGTTGCGTTTGCCCAATTCGGAGCGGGCGCGATGAAGCGCGGTGAGTGTGCGGATGACAATCGGTGCGTGGGGCATTGGCGTCGCTGGCTGGAATTGAACCTGTCGTTTGCCGGTAACACTAACAAGCAGCGAGCGCGACGGCCATCGCGCAAGCGAGCGGGCACGATGGCCACAGCCGCCGCCGAATTAATGATGAAGGGCGATGCGCTCCGCATTTCACTTGATTCTTTTCCGGCCTGACTGAAGATACGACAGGGGCTAATTCATGTTGCTGCAGGCTGGGCTACCGAAAACCGGATCGGCGCACGTCGTCGTGCTGGGAAACGAGAAGGGCGGGTCGGGTAAATCCACCACCGCGCTCCACATCGCCGTGGCTTTGCTCAAGGCGGGGCAGCGTGTCGCTACAATCGATCTGGATTGCCGCCAGCAAAGTTTCACGCATTACATCGAAAACCGGCGGACCTGGGCGCAGCGGACCGGCATCGATCTGGAACTTCCGAAACATTGCTGCGTGACGCTCGGCAACACCATGCAGATCGACGACAACGAGATGTCGGAATTTGCGCAGTTTTCTGCGGCCGTCAGCGCCGTCGAGAAATCCTACGATTTTATCGTGATCGATACCCCCGGCACCGACAGTTATCTGATGCGCCTGGCGCATTCGATGGCTGACACGCTGGTCACTCCGCTCAATGACAGCTTTCTGGATTTCGACGTGCTGGGTTCGGTCGATCCAACGACCTATTCGGTGATCGGCGAAAGCCATTACGCAGCGATGGTGAAGGTCGCGCGCAAACAACGCCGCGATCTCGACGGTGCCACCACCGACTGGATCGTGGTGCGCAACCGGCTGTCGATGATCGGCTCGCGCAACAAGCAACTCATTGCCGAAGGCCTCGATCAGCTTTCGTTTCGCCTCGGCTTTCGGCCGGTGGATGGCTTTGCCGAGCGCGTGGTGTATCGCGAGTTTTTCCCGCGCGGCCTCACCGCGCTGGACGACCTCGATGAGGCGACGCTCGGAACGCGCCCGAACATGGCTCACGTCACAGCGCGGGAAGAAGTGACGGGTCTGTTGCGTCAGTTAAGGTTGCCGATTGACGAACGCGGCCGCCGCCGTGCCGCGACCCGCGCCGAATGGTTCGCCCACGCCGACCGTCCGCTGGAATCTCACGATTTGACGGCGTGAGCCGCTATTTTCGTGGCTCCCTTCTTGTGCGCTGCGAACGGAACTTTTGCGCTGCAGCACGCGTGCATTGAATTTTCACCATCCATGCACACATTTCTAAAAAGAAAACTGCTTTTGTCACACGTCTGTGCGTTAACTGCTGGACAATAGGAATGGATTCGAAACATTATAAAAAGGCTTTTGTTTTCCGGGCTGGAAAGCATTGAGGGACATCCGATGAAGCGCGGAATACTCATCCTGCTTGGGTTCGTTGCGGTCCTCGGTGCCGCGTATTTCTCTGCGAGCAAATGGGCGATCCGGCACGAGACCATCAGCTTTTTCGATGCGGCCCGCAATCGCCCCGTCGATGTTTCAATCGCGGTTCGCCGCGACAAGGAAATGACGGCGATGGCCGGCATGACCAAATTGCCGGTGGCCATCGTCAATCACGGCAACACCGTTCGCTTCACCGAATATTCGTTTCTCGCCAACGTGCTTGCCGCGCGCGGATATCTCGCGATCAGCATCCAGCACGATCTCGCAAGCGACGCGCCGCTCGTGACCAAGGTTGGCGAACCCTATGTCGGCCGCCTGCCGGTTTATGAGCGCGGCATCGCCAACATTTCATTCGCTGTCGAAAAGATGAAAAAGCTGGAGCCGAATGCCGACTACAACCATCTGACGATGGTCGGTCATTCCAATGGCGGCGATATCTCGATGTACTTTGCCAAGATGCATCCTGAGCAGGTCAAGAAAATCGTCACGCTCGACAATCTGCGCGTGCCGTTCCTCACCGACGGCAAATTCAAGATTCTGTCGTTCCGCTCGAAGGACCCGGTGTTCAAGGCCGATGCCGGTGTCGTGCCTGACGATGACACCTGCGAGCAGGCCGGCATCACGGTGGTCAACACCGGCTTTCAGCACACCGACATGAGCGATCGCGGCCCGGATAATGTGAAGACCAGCATTCAGGGCGTGCTGGACAAATTCCTGAGCGACGACAGCAGCAAGCTCGGTCCGGTCAACACCGACAAGATCGTTGTTCCCCAGCCCACCGGTCCGGTTGCGCAAGCGCCGGGTCCCTCGGCGCGCTGAACCTTCCGGATTTGCACCGCTAACACCGCGCCGTTTTCGCGCGGGGCGCTATGTTCACGCTTTTGTATGGCCGCGAATTCCGCTTTGATCCGCCACATTCCCCGGTTGGCATAACACCTGCTTATTCGATGTGTCCAAATCACAGCGAGGTGACATTCATGGCCAGCAATTCTAATGAATCCCCCAATCTTGCCCCGACCATCGAAGACCAGGTTATGCACGTCATCACCGACGATGAGTGCGTGTCGCGCCTCGCGCGCGTCGTCGCCGAACACGATGAGCAAAGGCTGCAAGAAGTTGCGTTGCTGATCGGACGGCTCGCGGTGCCTATCGAATAGTCTTTAGCGTCTTCGAAACACCGAAGCCGTTGCATGCGGATGTGAGGCGCGCCACATAGGGATCGTCCCTTCACCGCGAGCCCTCATGACGCGCGACCCGACGATCCCCAAATCAGAAAGCAAGCTCGCCACGGGCAGGGGCTCAGCGTTGCCGCAAGCCGATACGGCGTGCGACATCGCGGCGTTCGTCAACAAGGCGCGCGCCATGACCGCCGCCAAATCCGGCAGCGGGCGTATGATCTTTGCGCTCGACGCCACCATGAGCCGGCAGCCGACCTGGGATATGGCGTGTCAGTTGCAGGCCGATATGTTCCGCGAGGCGGGCAGCATCGGCGGCCTGGACGTGCGGTTGGTTTACTTTCGCGGCCTCAACGAATGCCGCGCCAGCCCCTGGATTTCCGACACCGCGAAGATCGCCAGACTGATGAGCACCATTCAGTGTCAGGGCGGGCAGACGCAGCTCGGGCGCGTGCTGTCGGATGCCAGACAGGAAGCCGTTGCATCCGGCGTGCGCGCGATCGTCTTCGTCGGCGATGCGATGGAAGAAAACATCGACGCACTCTGCGCGACTGCGGGCGAACTCGGTCTGCTGAAAGTGCCGTGTTTCATGTTTCAGGAGGGCCACGATACGGCGGCCGAAGCGGCGTTTCGCGAAATTGCGCGCCTCACCGGCGGCGCGTGGTGCCGGTTCGACATGGGCTCGGCGGCGCAGTTGCGCGAACTGCTGCGTGCGGCGGCGGCCTATGCGGCGGGCGGACGCGAGGCGCTCAAGCGTCTTGCGAAAAATGCGTCAGGCGCGGCAGCGCTGCTCGGGCAAATGAAGTAGTTTCGGGCATGCGAAGTGAAAATGCGATGATCCCATGCCCACACTGATCGCAGGCATCGTTGCCGTCGTGCTGATCTACGCGGCGCTCAATATCGTCAAGGGTGCCGATCCGAAATGGCTGGCCAAAGTCATCAGGGGCGGCGGCGGAATCGTGACGCTCG
>JBBRGE010000096.1:0-7500 GCA_038241045.1 Hyphomicrobiales bacterium
ATTCGGTATTCACTTCGAGCCACTTTTCCATGCCGGGCTCTGTGTCCGGTTTAATGGCATCGGCAGGGCATTCCGGCTCGCACACGCCGCAGTCGATACATTCGTCCGGATGGATCACGAGCATGTTGTCGCCCTCGTAGAAGCAATCCACGGGACAAACTTCCACGCAATCCATGTATTTGCACTTGATGCAACTTTCAGTGACGACGTAGGTCATCCAAGGCTCCGGAAGGGTCTTAAATTTGAGGCTAAATTCGGGTTTTGCGTAGCGCAGGACGTGCGATGCCGCAAGGGAAGCAAGGCCCGTATTTCAAGGCAGATAATCATTTTGGGGCCGATTGCAATTCATCGTAGAGCGCGCGTCCCGCAGTCGCATCGCCTCGGCGCTGCGAAAAATCCGATATCTTCAAAACGCGAACGCGGCCATCGAGCGCAATCGTCACGACATCGCCGAGCTTGACCGCGTGGCCGGGCGATTTTTCGCGTTCACCGTTGATGCGCACGCGAACCTTCTCGACAAGCGCCGCCGCATCGGGTCGGGTTTTGACGACACGCGCGTGCCACAGCCATTTGTCGATGCGCTGACGATCCAAATTTTGGATGAACCCCAATTATTCCTTGCGGCCGCCGAGTTGTTCTTTCAGCGCGGCAAGTTTAGCGAACGGCGAATTCGGATCGGCAGGCCGGTCGCGGTCGCGTGGCGCAGCCGTCGTCGCATATGTGCGAAGGTTTCCGCCGCCGCGATCGTCCTTGCGACCGTCGCGCGGTCCCTTGTCGCGGCCACCCTTGTCGAATTTGCCTTTAGTTTTGTTTTGGAATTTGCCGCGATCGTTGTCGCGGCCCTTGTCGCGATCTTGTCCCTTGAAGGGCTCGCGCGGCGGACGCGCTTCAGTCGTTGCGCCATTTTCAGCCGCGACAGCCGGCGCGTCGCTGCGCGGCGTGCGATTGTCGTTGTTGCGGCGATGGCGATTGCGTCCATGACGCTCTCGCTTCTCGCCTTCTGCCGGGGCTTCGCCTTCAACAGACGGCGTCGCGGATTTTTCCGGCACGCGATTGCGATGATGTTGACGCGGACGGCGTTCGTCGGAACGCCCACCCGGGCGCCAGACTTCGACCAGCTCCGGCGCGGCGGCCACTCCATCGACAGTCGGATCGGCGGCCGCAACCGAAGTTTCGCCTGCGGTCATCTCAGCGGACGAAACCTCCGCTGTCGCGGGCTCGGATGAAATCATCTCGGACGCCATTGCGGGTGCATCGGCTTCCGGCACCGCTGCGATATCAGCCGCAGCAGTTTCGGAAACTGCGGTTTCATTCGTCATGTCGGCGACCGCGTCGGTCGCAAAAGAGGCCTCTGGCTCGGTTGCGATTGTTTCGACCGTTGCCTCCGAGGCCGCACCTTCGGCAACAACCTCAACCGGCGGCGCGTCCACGACAACCGGCATCGGCGGACGCTTCTCCATGCGGTAGCCGAGCGCGCGCAGGACCGAGGCGAAATCCTCGCCCGCCGACCCCGTCAATGATGTCATGGCCTGCGTCACGGTAAACGAGCGTCCGTCGAATGCGCCGGGCGGCTTAACGCCGGGCGCTGCCTGACGCCACGACAGTGCCGGGCGAATCAAATCCGCAAGCCGCTCCAGAATATCGGCGCGCACCGCACGCTCGCCCGCAAGCTTATAGCCGAGCGTGCGATAGGCTTCCTGATTGAGCGCCTTGTCGGCCGGAAAGGATGTTCGGCCGCTGCCGGCCAGATGCTGCGCGCCGGTCAATGCCGACCAGTCGATGTTCTCTTGTTTGAGCGCCCACAACAGCGATGCGAGACCGCGCGCCGCCGGCTTCAGAAGCGCCGGCAGAAAAATGTGATACGCGCCGAACCGCACGCCGTATTTGCGCAACGACGCGCGCGACGGCTGGTCGAGGTCTTTCATCTCAGTTGCAATTTTAGTGCGCTCGATGACGCCGAGCGCCTCGATCAACTGAAATGCAATACCGCGCGCGATGCCGGTGACGTCTTCGGCCTTTTGCAATTCGAACAACGGGCCGAGAATCTTTTCGATATGTGTTTTCAGCCAGAGATCGAGCCGCGTCTGCACGGCATCGCGCGGCGCGCCTGTCAGACGATCGTCGGCGACGATCCGAATGCGCGGATTGAGCGTGTCGTCAGCCGCAACCAGCTTGGCAACAGCGTCGCCGGTCCAGCGTAGTGTGCCGTCCGAGGCCAGCGCGAACTGATCGTCGGGGGCATTGGATAATTTCTCCGCGCGTGCGTCGATCTCACCGGCGAGCGCCTTGAGCGCGGTCGCTTGCAGCGCCTTGGCGTCGGATCCGGCTTCGGCGGATTCGGGTGCGAACATGAATCCGTCGAGACGGCCAATCACATGGCCCTCGACAGTCACCTCGCCGGTCTTTCCAATCTCGGTATTCAAAATCGTGTTTTCCCTCAGGCGCCGCATCAATACACTGGTCCGGCGATCAACGAAACGCTCAGTTAGCCGTTCATGCAGCGCATCCGACAATTTATCTTCGACGGCGCGGGTCTCGTTTTGCCAGCGCTCGGGGTCACGCAGCCAGTCCGGACGATTGGCCGCAAAGGTCCATGTCCGGATTTGGGCAATTCGCGCCGATAACGCATCGATGTCGCCGTCGGTGCGATCCGACATCGCCACCTGAGCGCCGAACCAGTTGTCCGGAATGCAGCCTTTTTGCATCAGGAACCCGTACAGCGTCGTGACGAGTTCGGAATGGGCTGCGGGCGATAGCTTGCGGTAATCCGGAACCAGACACGTGTCCCACAACCGCTCGATAGCCTCCGCATTGTTCGCCATGTCGCGAACGCCTGCGTCGCGTGCCTGATGATCGAGCACGCGGATATCCTCGGCAACGGGCGCGCGGGTGAGCGCTTCATGGTTCGGGGTCAGCGCTAACGAGACTTGCAGCGCGCCCAATGACGAAAAATCGAGCTTTGAGTTGCGCCATTGCAGCACCTTCACGCTGTCGAAGGTGTGGTTCTGCAGCGCGTTGACCAGTTCGGGCTCGAACGGCGCGCAACGCCCGGTCGTGCCGAAGGTGCCGTCGCGCGTGGCACGTCCGGCGCGGCCGGCGATCTGCGCGAACTCGGAGGGAATCAAACGGCGAAACTGATAGCCGTCATATTTGCGGTCGGACGCAAACGCCACGTGATCGACGTCCAGATTGAGGCCCATGCCGACAGCGTCGGTGGCGACCAGATAATCCACGTCGCCGGACTGAAACATATCGACTTGCGCATTTCGCGTGCGCGGCGACAGCGATCCCATCACTACGGCTGCGCCGCCATGCTGACGTCGAATGAGTTCGGCGATGGCGTAGACTTCATCCGCCGAAAACGCGACGATGCAGGTGCGTCTGGGTTGCCGCGTGATCTTGCGGTCGCCCGCAAATTCAAGCTGCGACATTCTTGGCCGCGTGACGATATTCGCGCCGGGCAATAGTCGCTCGATGATCGGGCGCATGGTCGCGGCACCCAGCAACAGCGTCTCGTCGCGCCCACGCCGATTGAGAATGCGGTCCGTGAACACATGGCCACGTTCTAAATCTGTCGCGATCTGGATTTCATCGACTGCGAGAAACGACACGTCGATGTCGCGCGGCATCGCCTCCACGGTGGAGACCCAATAACGCGCACGCGGCGGTTTGATCTTTTCTTCACCCGTAATGAGGGCGACGGATTCGGCGCCGACCTTCGCAACGATCTTGTTGTAAACCTCGCGCGCCAGCAATCTGAGGGGAAGCCCGATGATGCCCGACGAATGCGCGACCATGCGCTCGATCGCAAGATGTGTCTTCCCGGTATTGGTGGGACCCAGGACCGCGGTGATACCGGCTCCAGGCACTCGTTCGCCGGAAAACAACGGCGCAGACGACGACAGGGATATCATTCAATCAGTCCGCATAACGCTCACGGCGCGAAAGCCGCAGCAGGCAATTCCAAACAACACCAGACATCTTGAAGTGTCTCACAATGCAACGCTTTTCGCGTCGTGGCTTAAGCTTTGGAACGGGTGCGGAACGAAAGCGGCCCGAATCGCTGACTCAGTGGTGTTCGGCTTCGTTCACCGCAACATCTCGCCGAAATGGCCGTGACATGACACTACATCGAGTTTTCCGAGACGCGGACCACGACGTTTTGTGCGCGAATTCCTTAACGGCGGAGTCGAATCAGATCGGCTCAAGAGTCAACGGGATTCGGAATGTTCCGGCGCCGTGCGCTAATTGGTCTTGGCGGTTTTTTCCGCCGACACGAACTTGGTGGCCTCGATCAACCCCGTTCCGATTGGCGTCGGAATGACAATTCTGAACGGCGCCAGCACGCGCGTGCCGGCAATCGGAGCGAACCAGATTTCCATGTTTTTCTGCGCGGCGATGTATTTGATCGCGTAGCGATCCGGCACATAGCCGGCGATCGGCGTGAAATAGACCGCGCACGCCACCGCAGGGCCTTGATAACCCCTGGCAGCCTTCACCATTTCCATGCGCTTGTAATCGAGCTTTAAATCGTAACGCATGCGTCCGTCGAAGATCGACACCGATTTGTTCTTGCAAGCGTCAGGACCAAGCGGATCGCCAATGCCGCCAACGCGCAGAAGCGATCCGGTCATGGGATCGAGCACGTTGCGCAGATGCGCTTCGGTGACTTCAATGCGATTGGGATGAACCACGGGCGCGGGCTCGATAGCGGAGTCCTTCACATTGCCACCGGAGAGCGTGATCCTGATGGTTTCGTTCTTCGGTCCGTAATTGACGGTCGACAGATAATTTGCCGGAATCAACTGGCCCGAAACGACGCGACCGTTGGATGCGCCGCTGCCGGTGCCGCTACCAAGGGACTTCATCATGCCGGCTGATCCAGCAGCGACCGTCGCGGTGAACTGGTCGGGTCCGATATCGACAACCCAGCTGCCTTTACCGAGGGGAATTCCAGCGAGCGAGGCTTCGTATTCGGCCTCGAGCTTGCCTTGGGCAGCAGCCGGAACACTTTGCACAACAACGCTGCCGCAAATCGCAGCGGCGATCCCAACACGGCGAAACAACAAAGTGCCAAAAACGTCCACTGCGGAAAATTCCTTGTGGCCGGTGCATCGTGACCGGCTGATTTGGCCCACCGCTCACTGCTGCCAAGATCGGCGAAAAACACGCAATTGAGTGCTGTTGGGCGAATGGCTGTTGTTGCCATATCTCGGCAGGGATTGCGTCGTTTATATGTTGGCGAAATCCCTGTTCTGGCGACGAAAATTGGATTCTGACCCTGCCTTGGCAAACCGACAAAAGCCGCCATCTCAGGCCGATTTCAGGCCCATTACCTTGACGCTGGGCGGAGAGCCCCTTATAGCTCCGCGGTTCCTGAAAATGGACGGTTTCAAGCCCCGCGCGAGCCTTCACGGGTTCCGGGAAGATACAAGATTTTGCCAAAGGATTCCATCATGTCTCGGCGCTGCGAATTGACGGCCAAGGGGCCGCAGGTTGGCCACAAGGTCAGCCACTCCAACATCAAGACCAAGCGCAGATTTCTTCCAAACCTGTGCAACGTCACGCTGATCTCCGACGCGCTCGGCCGCTCGGTGCGCCTGCGCATCTCCACCAACGCGATCAAGACGGTCGATCATCGCGGCGGCCTCG
Source organism: Hyphomicrobiales bacterium (assembly GCA_038241045.1). Classification (GTDB taxonomy): domain Bacteria; phylum Pseudomonadota; class Alphaproteobacteria; order Rhizobiales; family Xanthobacteraceae; genus Afipia. The sequence continues at coordinate 5,653 of JBBRGE010000096.1, forward strand.
ATGCCTTCCTGCTCAAGGCGAAGGCCGACGATCTTTCGCCAAAGGCTCGCGTGCTCAAGCGCGCGATCGAGAAGAAAAAGCTCGCCAAAGCTGGTTGAGCTTCAAGGCCGGCTGAGCGAACTTTGGATTGAATTGAAAAGGCCGGGTCTCGCACCCGGCTTTTTTTGTTTTAAGCATCCACCAGCGTGAACTGCAAAAGCAGCGTGCGCTGGATCATCGAAAAATTATCGTCGGAGATCATCGTCAGCACGGTCTCGCCGTCCGGCGTAACGTGCGCGTCGATGCCCTCCATGTTGTCGATCTCGTAAGCCAGATCGACCTCGAAGATCGCCGGACCGTCGATCAGCGCATCCGTCTTCACGGACGCAAGCGGCACACGCCGGATCCGAATGCCGACACCCTTCGTATATGAAAACTTCCGTTCCAGAATCAGCAGATCGCCGGCGAGCAACATCGCGTCGCTGATGTCATAGTCATTGGTACGCAGCACGGTGAATTGACCTGGCGTCGGACCGCCGATCAAAAACCCGATGGTATTTCCCGACGCATCGAGACCACGCTCGGAAATTGCGATCAACGTTCCGCCCAACTGACGGCCCTTCGGCACGAACACCAGAGACTCGATCCCCTTGTTGAACGGCAGCTTGCTCAGCGCCGGCGGCACGACAATGGGTTCACCGCGCGAACGGATACCGCCTTTGCTGAAATCGAAACGTAAAATCTGATTGACGCGCTCGATGCCCACATAGGCCTGCGCGCCATCGAAGGCGAGAGCTTCGGTGTCGAACCAGCCGCGCGCCGCGATCCGCTTACCGTCGGCGCCCAGCATCGGCGCCGACTTTACATCCGCCACGCCCTTCAGATTCTTGCCGCTGTAAACCAGCCGCCCCATAAACCAGTCGCCCTTGTCGCTGAGCGAAATGAACTGCTCGCCCGTCTTGTCCAGATGCAGCGCCGACAGGCCACCGAACCCCTTGAAGGACGAGGTGAGAACGACCCCACTGCGGAATTCCAGCGACCCGTAACGCACATGCGTCGCGTCACGCGGATCGAAGGACGCAATAGGACGCGCGTTGACCTCGACATTCGAGATCGCAGCCGGCGGCTCGGCCTGCGCGCACGCGGGCCAATTGTTCAGAGAAATAACAGGAAGCGCCGACGCAGCGCCCGTGAGAAAACGCCGCCGGCTCAACTTCATCGACATGTCTCAGGAGTGCAGCTTGCGGCGGCGCTTCGGCGTTGGTGCATCGTGCGTTTCGGTGAACAGTTCGGCGAGCTTCTCGGTAATCGCGCCGCCAAGTTCTTCGGCGTCCACGATCGTCACTGCGCGCCGATAGTAACGCGTCACATCGTGACCGATGCCAATCGCGATCAACTCAACGGGTGAGCGCGTCTCGATTTCCTCGATGATGTGGCGCAGATGCCGCTCAAGATAATTTCCCGGATTGACCGACAGCGTCGAGTCATCGACCGGCGCGCCGTCCGAAATCATCATCAGGATTTTGCGCTGCTCGGAGCGGCCCAACAAACGCTTGTGCGCCCAGTCAAGCGCCTCGCCGTCGATGTTCTCTTTCAAAAGGCCCTCGCGCATCATCAGGCCGAGATTTTTTCGCGCACGCCGCCAAGGCGCGTCCGCAGACTTGTAGATGATGTGACGCAGATCGTTGAGACGTCCCGGCGCGGCAGGTTTGCCAGCGGCGAGCCACGCCTCGCGCGATTGCCCGCCCTTCCAGGCGCGCGTGGTGAACCCGAGAATCTCGACCTTGACGCCGCAGCGTTCCAGCGTGCGTGCCAAAATATCCGCACAAGTTGCCGCAACTGTAATCGGCCGTCCGCGCATCGAACCCG
>JBBRGE010000097.1:0-7499 GCA_038241045.1 Hyphomicrobiales bacterium
CCTGCTCCAGATGGTAATTGATGTTCTCGATGGTCACGGTGGCGTCGTCGACGAGGATGCCGACCGCGAGTGCCAGACCGCCGAGCGTCATGATGTTCAGCGTCTCGCCGATCAGCGACAGCATGGTGATCGATCCCAGCACCGACAGCGGAATCGAAATCGCAATGATCAATGTCGAGCGCCAGCTTCCCAGAAACAGCAGGATCATCACGCTGGTCAGCGCTGCCGCAAGAATGCCCTCGAACGCCACGCCCGCAATCGCTCCGCGCACGAAGATCGACTGATCGCCGATGAAGCCGACTTTCAGCGTATCCGGCATCGCCGATTTCACGTCGATGATCTTCTGCTTGATGCCCGCAATGATCTCGAGCGTCGAAATCGAGCCGGCCTTCAGCACCATCATCAACACCGAGCGGGTGCCATCGACATGCACGATGTTGATCTGCGGCGGATTGCCGTCGCGCACGGTGGCCACGTCGCGGATGTATACCATCGCGCCGTTGACCTGCTTGATCGGAAGATTGCCGAGCTCCTGAATTTTCAGCGGCGAATTGTTGAGCTGGATGACGTAGTCGAAATCGCCGATCTTCTGGTTGCCGACCGGCGTAATGACATTTTGCGCGGCCAATGCCGTGGCGACATCCTGCCCCGACAGTCCCAGCGCCTGCAGCGCGTTGGGCACGAGGTCGATCTGAATCTGGCGCTGCTTGCCGCCGAACGGCCACGGGATCGCAGCCCCCGGCACCGTCACCAGCGGCGTGCGCAACTGATTGATCGCAAGGTCGCCGAGATTTTGCTCGGTCAGTCCCTCGCCCGACAATGCAAGCTGGATGATCGGCACTGTAGACGCGCTGTAGTTCAAAATCAGCGGCGGCGTGGCACCCGCGGGCAACTGCCTGATCATGGTCTGCGCAATCGCCGTGACCTGCGCGTTGGCGGTTCGGATATCGACGTTGGGCTGGAAGAAAATCTTGATGATGCCGACGCCGCTATAGGAGTTGGCGGCGATGTGCTCGATATCGTTGACAGTTGTTGTCAGCGCGCGCTGGAACGGCGTCACGATCCGCCCGGACATCTGATCCGGCGGCAAGCCCGTGTAGGTCCACACCACGCCGATGATGGGAATCCGGATATCCGGGAAAATGTCGGTGGGCGTTCGCAATGCCGCCAGCGGCCCGACAATCATCAGCAGGAGCGCCATGACCACGAACGTGTAGGACCGGCTCAGGGCAATCCGGACGAGGAGGTTCATCGAGGCACTTCTTGCGCGCAGGTCTCATTCGGCGGGCGCGGCATTGCGCACGCGAAGCGGACCTTTTGTGTGATTTCTTATGTCCGATCTAGCTGAATCCGGACGCGTGAAGCAACGCCGGGACGGTCACAGTCGCTTGTTCCGGCTGATAAAATTTGTCCGAAATGGCTGTTCCACGGTCATCAGGCGCTCACAACACCATCTGGGTCTGCGTCACCAGCGCCACCAGTTTGCCCTCAGCCGTCGTGAGTTTGGTTTGCCAAACCTGCGTGCTGCGACCCAGATGAACCGGCGTGGCGGTGGCGGTGACAGTTGTTCCGGCTTTTGCAGCACCGAGGGAATTGGTTTTGCTCTCAATGGTCGTGGTGCCCTTGGCCTCCGGGGCTAAGTTGATGATGGTGGCGGCAGCACCGACGGAATCCGCGAATGCCATGATGGCGCCGCCATGAATGGAATGCCCCAGCGTGCACAAATCCTCGCGCACCAGCATGGTCGCGACAACTTTATCTTTTGCCGCTTCGGTAAATGCGATCCCCATCAATTGCGCCAGCGGCATCGGCCGCGACTGGATCATTTCAAGCAGGCCCATAGAAAACTCCCGGATGCTGATTTTCGGCGCGCGTTGAAGCTGCGCATTCTGGACGACATTGCGTCGTCCCACCGGCCGACACAGTAGTCAAATTTGGCTCAGGCGTGGAAGGCCCGACAGACGACAAGCCGCCGCGATGCCCAAGTGCTTCGCCTTTGATGTCCTTTGCCTTTGATGTCTGGTGCCTTTGAGAATCAGGACGCTGCGGCTACCATTGAAATCGGCATCCGCCTCTCTCGGGGGCCGATTTCGCAAAGGGGAAATTTTTATGAACCGCAATACTCTCTACGCGCTGGTCGGCGCCTTGATCGTCGCCACCGCCGTACTCGGCTACAAGGTCTATCAGGACAACAAGGAACCGCAGGGCGTGCAGATCAATCTCGGACCCGGCGGCGTGAAGATTCAGAACAAGTGAGACCGGCGTTCGTAAAGCCTGCGCCGTCGTGGTTTGCTGCGGTTGGATTTCTCATTGCGGCAGGCGCCACGCCCGCGCTCGCCGAGCTCGTAATGCGCGAAGGTGAGATCGTCAATCTGCGGCTTGGGCAGAAGATATTCATCGATGACGGCTCTTGTCCCGCGGGTCAGGTCAAGCTGGTCACCGGCGTAAAACTTGCCGTCGATGGCGTTCAGGCCACTAGGCAATGCGTCGAACGCAAAGGTATCAAGCGCTAAAAGCGCAATGCCTCTCCTGCGCGCGGCCGGCCTGCCGGGGCTGTGTCGATTCTGCATTTCACAAGTCAATTTTATGAATTCTGACAGCTTATCGAACGGCAAAGCACGCACCTGCAGCGTGGCGGTTCAGGTTCCACAGCGGTAGCGTTGACGCCGCGCGGCGATTTGAGTCCGGCGCTGCGCGTTGAAATCTTAGAGGCGGACTGAGGGAGACTTCGTTATGTCGGGCATGGTTATCAATCTCATTATTCAGATCATCGCAGGTGCCATCGGCGGCAACGCCGCTGGCGGCGCGATGAAGAACATCGATCTCGGCACTCTCGGAAATTCGATCGCTGGTGCCATCGGCGGCGGTGTCGGCGGCCAGATTCTGGCGGCTCTCATTCCGATGCTCGCCAACGCAGGCACGTCGATGGATATCGGCGCGCTTGCAGGTCAGGCGGTTGGCGGCGGCGTGGCCGGTGCCGTCGTCACCGCCATCGTCGGCGCGATCAAGAACAAGGCGGCATAACGCGAAACGAAATGGCGGGGACGCATAGGCGATCCTCGCCATTTCATCTTATCCCGAAATGAAATCGCCGCATTTCTGGATGGTATCATTTGCGCCCCAGGGCATAATCGGCACCGAGGATGTGGAATTCTTGGGCGATCCTTCGATCAGCCGGTCCGAATACACCATATAGACCAGTACGTTTCGCTTGGCGTCGCAGCCTCGCACGATCTGCATTTTCTTGAAGAACAACGAGCGGCGCTGCCGGAACATGTCGTCGCCCTGGGTCATTTTGGATTTGAATTTGATCGGCGCGGTCTGGCGGCACGCCAACGAAATGTCGGAGACTTCCTCGGCCAACCCGAGCCAGCCCTTCACGCCGCCTTTTTCCGGCACCGTAAAATGACAGGCGACGCCTTCGACCTCCGGATCGTCAACCCCGTAGGTGGCCAGCTTGTCGTTGGGGGTCAGGAACTTGAACACGGTCGAGCGGCGGAAGATCAGGTCGGGCTCATCGGCTGCGGACGCGCTTGAGGCGGTCGCAACCAGCGCTCCGGCCAGGCAAAGCGTGGACAGGACGATCAGAATCCATTGCCGGACAGGCCGGGCCTGCAGGCGGGTGGAAAGGGAACTCATTGCATTGCGCTCCGAAAAAGCAGCCCGGATGCCGGGCCATTGAACGCCTGATGTGGGGTCGCCCTGTTCCCACGCAACCGTGACCCCACCGCCGTACCAGTGCGGCCGGTCTCAACGGTTTCTGCACCCTTCAGGGATAGCTTTTCGGCCACAGGCGCGGATAAAGCGCCCGGAATGCGGCGGACCGGCTGGTGAACGATTTGGCCGTCTGCGACACTGAATAATATTGGAATCAATTGGGGATTTGGGCGTGAACGATTTTCGGTTGACGGCAATTCGAAGCGGAGCCCTCCTCACCACCGCACTCCTCGTCAGTCTGGCTTTGCCGGCCGAAGCACAAACCTTCTGGCCGAGTGAGCGCGCCGCCAACGCGCGCATCGAGAAAAAGAAAATTCGCACCGCGCGCCAGCGCGCACCGAAGGTCGTGGCCGTCAAGGAAACGTCGAAGCCCGTCGGGCCCGTCCTGATCTCGATCTCGATCGATAAGCAACAGCTAAAGCTCTACGACAACAATGGCGTTTACGCGGAATCGCCGGTCTCGACCGGCACCGCAACGCATCCAACACCGATGGGCGTGTTCAGCGTCATCGGCAAGGAAGTTTTCCATCGCTCCAACATCTACAGCGGCGCACCGATGCCGCACATGCAGCGCATCACCTGGTCGGGTGTCGCCATGCATGAAGGCGTGTTGCCGGGCCGCCCCGCGTCGCACGGCTGCATCCGATTGCCGGGGGCATTCGCGACGCGTCTGTTCGGCTGGACCAAGATGGGCGCGCGCGTCATCATCACGCCCGACTATTTGACTCCGGCCGAATTCTCGCACCGTTTGCTGGTCACGCAAAAGTCCGAGAGTGCCGATCCGAACGTGCCGGTCGCATCCCGCAAACCGGCGGATGCGATCGCTCAGGCGCCCGCAGTGACGGAGTTGCGCCTGACATCCACGACTGGAAGCGGCGACGGGCCGAAAAAAAGTGACGAGATCAAAACCGCCGATGCCAGCGGTACTATGGTGGCCAAGCCGGACGTGACGGCAGATATCAAATCCGAGTTGAAGCTGGAGCCGAAAACCGACAAGGATCAGGCGCGGTCGCAGGATGGCGACAAGATCGGTCCTGTACAGCGCCCGATGCCCGGCATGGCCGAGTTCGTTGGACCGATCAAGCCGAACACGGGTCAAGTTGCCGCGTTCATCAGCCGCAAGGAAGGCAAGCTCTTCGTGCGGCAGGCGTTCAAGCCGACCTTCACCGTGCCGGTGACGATTGCACCCGGCGACAAACCGCTCGGCACCCACGTCTTTACCGTGCGCTCAGACGACGACAACAAGCTGCAATGGACGGTGGTCTCGCTGCCGGCACCGTCGCGCGCGGCAAAGCGGGCGGACGCGGCATATTCGCGGAAGAAGGTAGCAATCCCGGAGACTGCGCCGCAGACGCCGTCGACCGCCACCGAAGCACTCGACCGCATTACAATTCCGGATGAAGCGATGAACCGGCTTGCTTCGGTGCTGGCGCCCGGCGGGTCGCTTGTGGTGTCGGATGAAGGTCTCGGCACTGAGACCGGCCTCGGCACCGATTTCATCGTGCATTTGCGGTAATCATCGAGCGCGCGTGCATTGGATTTAATCGCCTCCCCGCGCTAGAAGCGCACGCATGACCACAACCTTGCCCGACACGTCGTTGGCAAAAGAAACAGCGCAGCGGCGCGATGCCTTCGCGCGCCTGACGGCATTCGGCTGGAATGGCGGCCTCGCCATTATCTTTTTAACGCTGACGCTGTCGTTCTTCCTGGCCGGCTATTTCGTCATCTATTGGCGAAATGCTGACATGGATTTTATGATCGTCTACAACGCGCTCGCCATGAACGACGGCAAGCCGCAGCTGTTTCTCGATCATCCCGCCTACTTCACGATTTTGTCGGTGAAGGCGTGGTTTGCGTCGATGCATGCACTCGGCCTGCTCGATGCATGGAAATTGTCGTCGATCCCCTCCGCGCTCAATGTGCCGGCATTCGATGCCGCGATGACCAGCGCCGTGCGCGCGGGGCGCATAGTAGCCTTGCTGACCGGCATCCTGTTCGTTGCCGTTTATGCGGGATTGATCCGTCACGTCGTGCGTGACTGGCGCGTGGCGTTGCTCGCCGTATCGGCATTTGCATTTTCCGGCGGTGTCGCGGTGGAGATTCGAATCCTGCGCAGCGAAATGATCGCAGGCTGTTTCTTCGCGTTCGCAATGCTGGTGCTGATGATCGTCGCCAGACGCGCGACGCCATGGCGTCCGCTCGCGATTGGTTTTGCGGCGGCGTTGTGCGTGCTCGGTATGGAAAACAAAGTGCAGATCATTCTGCTGATCGCCGCCCTTCCCGTGCTGATGCTGCCGATGGGATCGTCCGCAAGTGCCAGCGCCTCGTTCTGGAACGGCTCGGCGCGCGCGTGGCTCGTGGCGGCGGCATCGATCGTTGTTGCGGCAATGGCGTTCATGCTTGCGCTGCCGCTGATCCGTGCCGGTCTCGACCCGGCGGCCACGTCGGCTGCGTCGCTGCGGCCGTTGTTATTTGGAAAATTCTTCACGTATCAGTTTGCGCTGCTGGCCTTGATCGGCGGCTGCATGATCGCCTACGCCATCATGTGGCGGGTGAGCGCGTCCGAAACGCTGACGGCGATATTCGCAGTGATTGCAGGCGCGAGTCTGGCGCTGCTCGCGCTGAATATCGAATACAATGTTGGCAACGTCGTCGCCGTCATTAATCCCATTGAGAAGATGCTGACATTTGCGGGCACCGATCCGCGATCCGCCACCGCAAGCGAGCAATTCTTTGCGACGCTTGGCCCGCTAATCGGTTACGTCAAAAGTGTGCTGGCGCGCTACAGTTTCGTGCTGTTTACGTCTCCGCGCCCGACCGTGTTTCTGGTCTGGCTGATCGTGCCGGGCATCGTCTATGCGCTGCGGCGCGGCGAACGGCAGGTCGCGCTGCAGGCGACGCTGCTCTTGCTGGCCGCCATCGGTATCGACACGCTCGGCGTTCAGCGCGGGCTGAAGACCGAATATTTCATTTTCACCGATCCGCTGATCATTCTGGCTGGCGCATTGTTGCTCGACCGGCTCGACGACCTGCGGTGGGCGCGGTGGACTTATCTGATCGGAATGACGTTGATCGTCGTCCACGTTGCGATCAGTCAGGCCGAGCCCGTCAAGCATGTGATGAAGAAAAGCGGCCCGGAATATATCTGCGAGTGGAATCAGACTTACGAGCCGGAACTGCCGCTGCCGTGGTGCGCGTTGCCCGCCAAGCGACCATAATTTTCGGCGTCACGCCGGTTTGATGCAATTTGCGCCCGAAATCCGGTAGTCTGGATTTTGAATTGGGGTGAAAACCATGATCGACCGCCGGCAGATTCTCCTCGCGACGCTCGCAGCGGGCGCAAGTTCATTTGGCGCACGAGGCGCAAAGGCTCAAGGTGCGATGAGCCGCATCACTGCTTACGGATTTTCGTTCGAGGCGTTGAACGGCGAGCGCATCCGGCTCGCAGACTACGCAGGCAAGCCGCTGATGGTGGTGAACACCGCCTCGCAATGCGGGTACACGCCGCAATTTGCGGGCCTGCAGGAATTGTGGTCGCAGTTTCACGACCGCGGTTTTGCGATCGTGGCCGTCCCCTCCAACGACTTCGGCGGACAGGAGCCGGGTGGCGCGACCGAGATCGCCAAGACGGCGGGCGACACCTATCACGTCACCTTTCCGATTGCGGCAAAAACCATGGTCAAGGGACCGGCCGCGCACCCATTCTACAAATGGGCGGCGGCAGAGCGTCCGGCCGATTTGCCGTCCTGGAACTTCCACAAATATCTGATCGGCCGCGACGG